>JAZDIS010000184.1:0-2949 GCA_043804705.1 Pseudomonadota bacterium
CTTGCCGGGGTACCCGGGATGGCCCAGACCATAAAGCAGGGCCTCAGGGGACTGGGGATCGGGTTCAAAGAATCGGCAAGCCATCCCCTGAAGCTGGTGCCGGCGCTGGTTCTTGCCCTGCTCTGGCTGATCCAGGTGCTGATGCCCAGTCTGGGCATCACCATACCCTTTAGTCGATTCTTCAGCTGGCTGACCTTTGCCGGCGGTGGACTCACCGGTGGTATGGGCGCACTCATCGGGGGAATCATTGGAAAAGGGCTGTTTGCCGGGATGGTGACCGCCCTGATCATGCCCCTGTTTTCCGGGAAAAACCCTTTTGCTTCCGGCATGGCCGGTCTCAAACAATGGGCTGGAGCCGTTGTGCCAAAAGACCTCCCCAGCGTGGCCTTCCTGATGCTGGGATGCGGTCTGGGTCTGATTATCAATAATTTTTTTACCGGAAATAATTCCTTACTGAACAGCATGCTGGGGATTTTGATGACCGTGTCCATGCTGCAGGTCATTGGCAGCAAAGGGGGATTTATAAAAAATCTGGCAACCGGACTTGTGCAGAAAATCCTGCCAAAACGTCGGACAGACAGATTAACCCTCACCGCCAATCGGGTGCTGGCAGGAATGGCATCGGGAACGGCCCTGGGGGTGCTGGTCTCGGTGCTTCGGATTCCCTGGATTGGTTACGCTCTGGGAGGACTGCTGGCCCTGGTGGGGTTGGTGCTGATTATCATTGCAGCCCAGAAAAAGGCGGGGAGCCGGTCATGAGAAACGGTGCGTTCAGAAAAATGAAAAAAGTCAATCATCTGCTGCTGGTTTGCGCCCTGCTGCTGATCTGCGCCGCGGGGTTTTCCCCGGTGCAGGCCGAGGAGTCTGGGAAATGGGTGCTGGTGGATACCGTGGTGCAGGACAACACGGCTGATGTCAATAAAGAGTATCAAGCCTCAAATACGCCAAATTGCTATGTCCGATATGCCGACTGCAAGGTGACGATGAATCAAGTGGGATATCTATATGATCGTGATCGCACCGAATTTAATTGTCTCAGTGAGATCACCTGGGAGGCGCCGCCCGCCGAATTCAGCTCCGAAAAGATCCGGGAACTGAAGCTGACTGTTACCGGCAACATTACCGGTATGTCCCAGGGCCAAATATACGACCAAAATCTTAGGGTGCCGGGAGTGAGCATCACCTTAGATCACTACAGTTCCGACTTGAAAAATAGCTATTTTGCCGATGGATCCGGCATGGGTTTCGAGATGGAGGACACCTCCGGCCGCGCCATCACCAGTCTCACGAGAGAACTGTTCATCGATGAGGATAATCTGCGGGCCAATCCAGGGGATCCGCTCTGGATTATCGTCTCGTCCAATTATGTCATAGTTACCTATATCTATGAATTCAACGGAGAGGGCGGGTTCCAGAGCATTACCACAAGTGCCGATGAGGGCACCGGGGAAACCCCCTTTACCGTATCAACGGCGATCGTCATCGGCCTGGCCGGGCTGGGGGTGGCGCTGGCCGGGGCTGCCGGGGCCGCATCTACCAGTGGCGGATCTTCCGGGAGCTCTTCCGGGACAGAAGACGAGAAAGCCGGTTCCACCTATAAGATGATCGTCTACAAGGACTTCGGTAACAAAATCCGCTATGACAAGCCGGCGGTCTTTGTCTATGCCAGGATGGCGGAAATCAAACGCGACGGCACCGAGGTTAACCGGCCGGATCTGACCCAGCGCATTCAGATCGCTTCGGAAACCACCGGGCTGACTGTTGGCAGCGCCACCCTGGCCGGTGACTACATGGGCGCCGGGGTGGCAGCGGAGTCCGCCGGCAGCGGAAAGCAAGACCTCAGAGAAGGGGTTATCCGCTTTCAGTTTACCGGGCAAGGCGGAGTTTTTCAGAACCACATGACCTTCAATCTGACCGGGGAACCCCTGGTGGCCCTGGATGGGGAGAAACTCTATGTCCTGGGTACCTCCCGCCGGTCCTTCGAGCTGGGCTATGAATTGGTGGATTTCATGAAGGAGCCGAAGGTCCGCATCAATGTGATGCAGGAGGGTCCGCCTTTTACGCTGGATCTGGGAACCACCAAGGAAGGCAAAAAGGTGATCAATGCCACCGACTGCGACGAAAGCAAGACATTCGAGATCTTCTTCAACTCTTTCGCCTGCGAGATCATTGCCGAAAACGAGAACGAAACTGCCCGGACGGTCTTTTATGTGGTGCTCTGCTACGAAGGCATTCTGCCGAACTTCCTTGGCAAACCCCGTGAAATCCGGGCGTACCGGGTGAGTCTGGAAAGCGAGGAGATGTCAGAAACCCTTTTTGACGTGCAGCTGGGGCAGTGGAGCGAGGATGAAAAGACCCTGGTTTTTGTGGCGCCGGAGCAGATCGATGTGACGTTAACCGACGACGAGGGTGTGTTTGAACGCATCGGCATGGACATCACCCGGGATGAGGAATTCGTCCGGAGCGATGCCATCCGGTATATTGCCAAGGCCGAAACCAATCTGCCGGCTGAAAACAACATTCCGGGTACCATGGAACTGTCAGCCGTTCTTGGTGATAAAACCTTTGAGAATGCCGTGGACATCCAGCTGATTCCGGATACTGAGCTGTTTAAGGCCCAATATAAGGCCAATTTTGAAAAAGAATATGCGGTCTGCAAAAAGGTGATTGAGATCTATATCCCGTCGCCCTTTAAAGAGCGGAAGCTCGCGGAACTGGAACGGGCCCGTTCCACCCTGGGGATTGCGGATTTACGGATCTTCCGCCGGAAAACCTGGAGCTATGCCCAAACTTGCGTCATGCAGGAAAAAGCCTCCTATCTGCAAGAAGAAGCCTGGTATGACGAAGCCATTGCCACCGCTGAGCTGATCGTCTACATCGGTGATATCGCCTTTGGTCTGGCCATGGCTCCCATTGGCGGACCGATTGCAGGGTTTGTGGCTGATCAGG
>JAZDIS010000185.1:0-2019 GCA_043804705.1 Pseudomonadota bacterium
TCCCTTGCCGCCGCTGATAATTGCTCCCGCGTGGCCCATCCGCTTTCCCGGGGGTGCAGTGCGTCCGGCAATAAAGGCCGCAACCGGTTTTTTCATATTTTTCTTGATCCAGAGGGCTGCTTCCTCTTCCGCGCCGCCACCAATCTCTCCAATCAGGAAAACCCCTTCCGTCTCGGGATCTTCATTGAACAGACGCAGCGCATCGATAAAGTTCAGGCCGATAATGGGATCACCACCGATACCGATGCAGGTGGACTGACCGAGTCCGATGACGGTCAGCTGTTTAACGGCTTCGTAGGTAAGGGTGCCGCTGCGGGAGACCACGCCGATCCGGCCTTTTTTGTGAATATCACCCGGCATGATGCCGACTTTGCATTCACCAGGTGTGATAATGCCGGGGCAATTGGGGCCGATCATAACCGTCGAGCTCTCCTGCAGAACCCTTTTCACCAGCACCATATCCCTGACAGGAATGCCTTCGGTAATGCAGACCGCCAGCCCGACCCCGGCTGCAGCCGCTTCGAGCACGGCATCAGCGGCCCCCGGCGGTGGAACGAAAATCATCGAGACATCGGCCCCGGTTTCGCGAACAGCCTCCTCCACCGTATCGAAGACCGGGACACCCTCGATCACGGCACCGCCTTTGCCGGGAGTCACGCCGGCGACGATATTTGTGCCATAATCGCGACACTGACGGGTATGGAACAGACCGGTCCTGCCGGTTATTCCCTGGACTACTATCCTGGATTTGCTATTTACAAGAACGGACATGGTTTACTCCGTAAAGTTCAAGATTTAAAATTAAGAGATAAAAGTTTTTAGTTTTTGGTTTTTGGTTTTTAGTTCTTGAGCACGCAAAACTTTGTTGAATAGCATCGGTATCGAAAAGCACAAGAGCCGGGACGTGCGGCGATTCGAAAATAGTTTTTCAACTCAAAACTAAAAACTCAAAACTTACAACTGCATCAACCCCACCATCCCGACAATGCTCTCCACCCCTTCCACCAGATCGTGGGTGAACTTGACATTCAGAGAGGATTCGTCCAGCAGGCGTTTGCCCTCCTCCACCAGCGTGCCATCCATCCGGACCACGATCGGCAAGGTGCAGCCAACTTCTGACGCGGCGGCGATGACTCCTTCGGCAATGACGTCGCAGCGCATGATACCGCCGAAAATATTCACGAAAACGCCTTTGACATCAGGATCGCCCAGAATGATTTTAAACGCCTCGGCTACCCGATCCTTGGTGGCTCCGCCGCCCACATCAAGGAAGTTGGCCGGAGCCCCACCGTACTCTGAAAGCATATCCAGGGTTGCCATGGCCAAGCCGGCGCCGTTGACCATACAGCCGTTATTTCCCTTCAGCTTGATGTAGGAGTGATCGAACTCACCAGCGGTAATCTCGAGGGGATCGATCTGGGAGTAATCCGTCATCTCTGCGTACTCGGGATGACGGAACAGGGCATTATCGTCAAAGTTGATTTTGGCATCCATAGCCAGCAGCCAGTCGGCCCCGGTAACCACCAGTGGGTTGATTTCCAGAAGTGAGCAGTCTTTTTCCAGGCAGCAACGATAGAGATTCATGATGAGAGTAACGCACTCTTCGCAAAGACGCCCCCGCAAACCCAGGTCGAGTGCCAGCTTGCGGGCCTGATAGGGTCGCAGGCCAAAATATGGATCGATCGTTTCGATGTGGATTTTTTCCGGGGATTTTTCCGCCAGGGCCTCAATCTCCATGCCGCCCTCCGCTGAGGCGATAACGCAGTAGCGGGATGTCTGACGATCCAGGGTGATGGATAGGTAAAACTCGCGGGCAATTTCAACTGCCTCCTCCACCAGGATGCGGCGAACGATCAGTCCGCCTGGTCCGGTCTGAGGAGTTACCAGGGTTTTTCCGAAAAGATCTTTTGCCGCAAGGAGAGCTTCTTCCTGATTCTCAACAAGGCGAACTCCGCCAGCCTTGCCGCGGCCGCCCGCATAGATCTGAGCTTTGACGACACACTTGCCGCCCATCTCCCG
>JAZDIS010000186.1:0-10997 GCA_043804705.1 Pseudomonadota bacterium
AACGGCATCTGCTGCTGCCCCTGCCCGTCATGGACCCTCGTCTGAATAAGGCCGTATTGAACCTCCGGGCAATCGACATAGAGCTTCGCGACCGAGCTCAGCAGTTGTTCAGCCTTCCAGGGTTGGCCTGCCAGTTTGTGAAATCTGGAATAAAGGAGACTGATATATATCTTCTCTTTTTCCGTGCTGGCCGTACTGTTCGCCATTTGCAGGAAATGGTCCATATCACCCATGCGTCCGCGTTCCAGGGCGATAAACGCCTGACCAACGGTAGCATAGAACTGCTTGCCTCCCAAGGCTTGACTTTCTACCTTCATGAAGTCAAAGGCCTGCTTGTACTGGCCGACCCGCAGGCAATCGAAGCCGGCATGCAGATTCCGGCTATCCACATTGACCCTGCTGTTTTTCCCCCCGCCGTCCCAGGACGAAAACAGGGAAAAAGTGGAGCAGGCCAGAAAACGCGGCTGGTAAATGAGATACATGTCAAAATAAGCGACATACACCTGCAAGGCCGGATCATTACGAATCTGGCCGGCGTCGATGTTTGTGGCCAGCAGTTCCCCCATTTTTTTTTGCTGGGCCATGACCTCTTTAAAGAGGCTGTCTATTTTCTTAAGAGGCAGATAGCCAACCAAATTGAGACCACGAGTGTCCATGGTCAGCTGCTTGCTGGGGCAATGGGCCGGGACATGAGTGGCCAGGCCGCAATAAAAACACTCCGCACAGGTTCCCTTGGCCGCCACAAACTTGCCGGTAAAAAGCCGCTTGCGTTTCAACTCGCTGAGATCGCCGGAAAAAATCAGCTGGAACAACCCATCTCCGGCATCCACAAATTGATGGGCAGGCAGCTTTTTGCCGGCAAAAAGCTGATTCCACTGAAGCTTCAAGGCCCGGGTTATATGGGGAATTTCCGGTCGCACCACACTCCAGATCGAAGCGGTGGCCTCGCCAAACTCAACAGGCAGATCTTTTTTCCGGTGCAGATGCAAAATAACCTGAATGGGAACCGGACCCCAATTTGCTTGCCACTGCTGTTTCTTGAGAGACTCCAGACTTTCGTAAAAAGTGCTCAGGGCGACAAAGGGCTCGTCATAATAAATAAGCAGGAGTTCGGGGGTACTCTCCGCAGCCTCGATCCCAACTTGGACAAGGAGATTGCGCAAGGCTTGCAGAAATGCGGGCCAACGGTCTTGAAGAACCTGCTCCCCTTGATATGACAGGGATCGAATGGCCAGCAGGGAGGAATGATCGATATCTTTCATGGTGTTTTTTTGCCTGGAGGCCTGTTTTATCCTCTATGACCGCACTGTCGCCATTGGGCCATTGTACGTTTTTTCCACACCCGGCACCACACCAGTTTTGCACCGGATGGGAAAAAGCTGGCCGAGATTTCAAACAATGATTACTCTGCAAAAAAATATGCTCCGGTGATGAGCAGCATGACGCTGCACCATATACCCGACATCAAGGCGCTGTTGCACCAGTTTTTTTGCCACCCTGAAACCGGGGGGATACCCCCATCTTTCCTGCCTGGTACCGGAAGGCATGAAAAACGCGCGCCTTAAGATTTGGGGAGAGAGATGATTACAACTATTGCCGGGGATGCCCGTAATTTCAATGACTTCGGCTGGCTCAAAACCTACTGGCTCTTTTCCTTTGCCGACTACTACGCTCCGGACAACATCCAGTTTGGCCCTCTCCGGGTGTTCAACGACGACGTAGTGGTTCCCGGCACCGGTTTTCCCACCCATCCCCACGAAGAGATGGAGATTGTCACCATTGTGCTTGACGGCGAGATAACCCACAAGGACAGCATGAACAACACCAGCGTCATCAAGGCCGGCGATGTTCAACGCATGTCCGCAGGCACCGGCCTTAGCCACTCGGAATACAATGGCGGCAAGACGCCGGTCCATTTTTATCAGATCTGGATCTATCCGGACAAACACGGTCTGCGCCCGTCCTATGACCAGCGCAGTTTCAAAAAAGAGGAGTGGCATAATCAGCTGCTGCCCCTTGCCTCGGGCCAGCGGCACAAAAATGTGGTGCACCTGCATAACGGCGCCACCATCTACCGGGCCGAGCTTGATCCTGGCCGGGCCATCAGCTACGACACCACGGAAGACCGCCGTATTTTCCTCTATCTCACCTCAGGCGAGCTGGTGGTCAACCGAACCCGGTTGCTGCCGAAATACCAGGCCAGAATAGACCTGGGAAAAAATCTCGTGCTGCAGGCGGGGAAAAAATCAGAGTTTATCCTCATCGACCTGCCCACCTGCCGGGGCTGGGGCTACGACCAAAATACCCTGAAAGGCGGCCGCTTCTAACCGTCTGCATGAACCTGTTTAAAATCCGGCACAAGAACTGCGCCTGAGCTGACTTTCCATGCCTCATCACGGGACAACGCACATGAACGGTAAGATCTTCGCCATCGGCGACATCCACGGCTGCGCGGCAAAGCTTTCCTTGCTGCTGCAACGGTTGCCCTTTGATCCAGGGCAGGACACCCTGGTTTTCCTCGGCGATTATCTTGACCGCGGCCCGCAGGTCAAAGAGGTGCTGGACCAGATTTGCCTTTTACGCCGGGACGGGGTGCGCGTTGTGCCGCTCATGGGCAACCATGAATACCTGCTTCTCGAATACCACCGGACCGGAGATCAGGCCCTGCTCCCCTATCTGCGGGGGCTTGGCCTGGAAAACACCCTGGAAAGTTACGGAGGCGCCAGTCTCGCCCAGCTCACCTCCCTTGCCTTTATGCCGCCCGAGCACCGGGCCTTTCTTAATTCCCTGCTGCCCTACTGGGAAACCGGGGAGTATATCTTTGTCCATGCCGGTCTGCGCCATGATCAGCCCTTGGCCGGCCAGGATATTTCCGATCTCTGCGAGATCCGCGAACCGTTCCTGAGCGCCGAGCTTGACTACGGCAAGCGGGTGATCTTCGGACACAGCTCCTTTGCCACTCCCCTCGTCACCCCGTTTAGAATCGGCATCGATACCGGCGCGGTCTACGGCAATTTCCTCACCGCCGTGGAACTACCCGCAGTTCGCTTTCATCACGCCTGAGGCGGCGAAAAAATGGTTGTCAGGCCATAATCTCCGGCGATAAAAGCACGGGTGACTTGAGCAATCATCCGGTCCTCAGCCATGGCCGCGTCAAGCAGCCGGGTAAAACCCAATATCCTGCCCACCAGCACCAGTTTCTCTTCAATGGCCTCCCTGGCCGCACCCTGGAGGGAGGCATTGACCAGATCCTCCTTGACATCGACCAGAAAGCCGTAATGTTCGAAGATCTCCCCGATGCACAGGGCGCGCCGCCGCCGCTCCAGGGAGGTGCCCCCGCCCTTGAAGCGGAACCGGATATGGTTGCTCCGCGCCTCCGGGGAGCAAACCGCGTCGATCATGATAAAGTGAAAATCCATGCGCGCGTTCATGTTGCAATAATCCCGGCTGACCAGGCAATAGTTGGGCATGCCGATGGGCCGCTCCGACTTCTGGTCGGTGAGAAAGGAGGACATCACCGAGCCCATGGGCGTCCCGCCCGGCGGCGGACCCCAGTGCAGGCCAGGGGTGGTGATGCCGCGCCACAGGGCCTGAAAGGGCCGGGAGATGACCATCTCCGGCGGGATTCTTCTTTTTTTCGGCCCGCTCAAGGCCAGCCCCCCTCCCATGTCGATGACGCTGACAAAGAAAGGAACCGGCGCATCAATGGCATGCACCGCGCCCAGATCCCCCTCCAAAATCTCGTCTCCGGCCTCGAACATGGAAAGCACCGCCTTCTCATGGACAAAGCGGACGATATCGTGGAGCGACTTGCATTCCACAATGGAAAAGGTCGGGCCGTAGGCATCGGTAAGATGCAGGGCGGTGATCAGCTCCCGCAGTTCCTGGTAGAGGGGAGGGAGGCTGATGAGCACGGGGCGGGCGAGGGGCGGACTTTTTTGCCAGGCCTCCAGAGCCGCGCTGATTTCCTCCCCGGTTGCCGCATACACCCGGCCATGGCTGCCGTCCACCGTGAGCCACTGCCCGGCGCTCAGCCGACTCCCCGCATCCGTCAGCCCGCAGATCAGGGGGGTTTCCTGTTCGCGGGCCACGCAGGCCAGGTGATCGGCCGGACTGCCGAGATCCACCAGCACCGCGGCCACCAGGCCCAAAAGGTTGGCCGCCTCGACAAAACTCTGGGGCATGACCAGCACCACCGGCTCTTGGGGAAGCTTTTCCAGATCCCTGCGGCCCTTTACCAGCAGCACCCGGCCGGTGGCCCGCCCCCCCGAGGCCATGATCCCCTGGGCCAGGGGCGGAGTTTTGCCCTGCCATTCCTCCCCGCTCTGCACGCCCATGGTGGTCAGGGGCCGGACCTGGAGGATAATCATCCGGCCCTCCCTGTCCACCGCCCATTCGATATCCTGCGCTATCCCTTCCCGCTCTTCCAGGGCCTTGCCCCAGGCGGCGAGAAGCCGCAGCTCCTCTTCGTTGAGCACCGGTTTACACCGGTCCTCCGGAGCAAGGTCCTGCCACTGCACCCCACCCTCGGCTCCACCGGCCAGAAACCTCTCCTTGCCGGCGATGCTGGAACGCTGCCAATCCACCACGCCGTCTTGCCCGACCAGATAGAGATCCGTTGCCACGCTGCCGGAAACCGCGGCTTCGCCAAGGCCCGGCACCGCGCTGATCAGCATCATCCCGCTTTCCGGCTCCTGGGGGGAGCGGGTGAGCAGGATGCCTGCGGCGCGGGCCTCCACCATTTCCAGACAGAGCACGGCCATTTCAAAGCTTAAGGGATCAAGACCGGCGTGCAGCCGGTAGGCAAGGCTGCGCACATTGAAGTTGCTGGCCACCACCTCGGTGAAGGCCTTGAAAAACTGGCGCTCATCCCGGACATTGAGCACCGAGCTGAACTGTCCGGCAAAGGAATGGCGCTCCCCATCCTCGCTGATACTGCTGCTCCGTACCGCCAGCGCCTTGCCGGCCTGAAAAAAGGGCCGGACTTGGCCAAGAATCTCCTCGGCCAGGGATGGGGGCAGCGGGGCATTCCGGATGAGTTCCTGCACCAGGCGCGCCGTTTCCGGGGGGATAGCCTTGCCGGTGCAGGCCCCATGCGCGGCGAGCAAATGCACCAGCTGCAAGGAAAGTCCCTGATGCTCCAAAAAAAATCTACAACCGGCCAGGGTGATCACAAAACCGTCAGGCACCCTGAACCCCTTCTGCTTAAGGTCGGCCAGGACCGCAGCCTTGTTGCCGGTCAGAGCACGGTGTTGGGGCGCCAGCGCTGTCAGGGGCAGGAAAAAGGGCAGATCCTCGGGAAGGGAGAGAGGCCCCATTTTCTCCCGGATGGTCGTGGCCAGGGCATGGTGCACGCCCCAAAGCGCCCGGTATTTGCCCACGGCCAGATGCTCCAGCCGGGCCACCATCTCCCCGGTTTCCTCGATAAGCTTTTCGGTGAGCCGGGCCAGGCCCGGCTTATCACCCTGCAGGCGAAGGTGGATGCCGATCTCGGTGAGGCAGTCAACCGCCCGGTTGTTGCCGGCAAGCAGTGAGCGGAATATTTGGTAACGGGCAGTGAGGAGATCGTGCGCCTCTGCCTTCCGGGTTTTCCGGTTTGCCTGCAACCTGGCGCTCTGTTTGTTAAACCAACGCAGCATGGGGGCTCACCTGTCACTCCCGGCCTGATCCTGCTTGACCGAGGCGAGAAAACGCTCAAAAAACCGTTCGATGGCCGCCTCATCGCGCATCTGCACGTCAAGTTGCCGGGTGAAGGAAATCAGCTCGCCCAGCCGGGTGAGAACCATTTCCATCCGCTGGGCATCGAGATTCCTGGCCTTGGCAATCACCAGGTCGCCCGTGCGCTCCACCTTGAAATAGAGACCGGTCAGAATGGCGCTGATCAGCCGGGCGCGCCGCTTCCGTTTTGTCTGGTTGGCAATGCCGCCGACAAAACGGAAATAGACGTAGTTATTGTCCGGCTCCGGAGAGAAAAAGGCGTCCACCACATTGAAGTGATAGCCGAGACGCAGGCAGAGATTGCAGTAATTATCAGCGATGATCGCGAGATTATCGCCCGGATAGGAAGACGGGTTGGCCAGCACGACCAACGGCTTGCCGATCCCGGAAAGAATTTCCCTCAGCCCCAGAGGGACCGGCTCCTTCACCTGCGCCGCCTCGCTGAAAAATCCGGAAAGAAGGGCGGTGAGCGGGCGGCAATTCAGCCTCGCAAGCGGGAGTTCTTCGCCGGACCGGGGTAAATCCCCCTTGATCCCCGTGCCGAGATCAATGACCCGTAATTTGAGCGGCGCAGGCAGGCGCACCTGATAACTCGGCAGCCCTGTCCGCCCAGGGTACTCTGCATGGAAATGGATGAGGCCATCAATGGCCTTTTCGTGGCTGAAGCGCAGGATATCGTGAAAGGTCCGGCAATTTTCCGGGAGAAAACCGGCGGACGCCGGATCGGCCAGGGTGAGCGGCGCTATCCAGCGCAGGAGTTTCCGGAGGGTCCGCAGCTCCGGGGAGCTCCGGTAGGCGGAATCTTCCGTGCTCTGCAAGCGGAGCAGGCCGTGAATGATGCCCCGGTAGACCTTCTTGTTTTCCACATCAATGGTTACTTCCTCGCCTTCGGGCAGCAGGCTGGTGGCCTCGCCGGTGCCGAACAGGGCCGGGGTCCGGTATTCACGGGCAATAGTAGCCAGATGGCCGGTTGGTCCGCCGATGTCCGTAATGATGGCGGAAGCCTTCCAGACAATGGGGCTGAGCCGGGGATCGGGAAACCGGGCCACGGCCACGGCGCCCATGGGGAACTGCTCGGGGTCGGTTTCCTGGTTCACATGCACGACCAGGCCCGCGCCGATACCGAGCTGGGCGATCTGCCCTCTGCCTTCCATGATCGGCTCGGAGGCTTGCAATTCGGCGGCAATCTCGCTCGGCAGGGGCAAGGGCTTTACCGGCAGGCTAAACGGCCTGCTCTGGAGAATGACCAGCTCCTTGCCCAGGGCCCATTCGATGTCCTGCGGGCCATCGAAGGCTTTTTCGAGAAGAAGGGCCTGTTCAGCCAGCCTCCTGATTTCCTCCGGGGTAAGCGAGCTTGAACCGCGCCGCAAGCCGTTGGCCAGAAAAGCCAGGGACTCTTCCCGGCCCGCCGGGGCCAACGGGCTAAGAAGCTCACTTTCCAGAAGAGGGAAAGGCCAGGTGCGGCTTACGGTAAAACGATCCGCGGTGGTGCGGCCGTCAACCAGGCTTCTGGCAGCGCCCCGGACCGAGGTGATGAGCAGGCTGTTTTTTTCCGGGGCGTCGGGGTTACGGCTGTAAGTCACCCCGGCGACCCGGGAGGGGCTCAGTAACTGGATCCCGACCGCCATGGGAACTGCGCGGCTATCGCTATCAGAGCCAAGATATTCCAGGACGGCGGGGGAAAAACGGGAGGCGAGCACCTGGAGGTATGCGGCCAGCACCGCGGGAAGCTCGGGAGGGACCTCAAGAACCGAACGGAATTGTCCGGCAAAACTCCTGGTTTCCCCATCCTCGCCCACCGCGCTGCTGCGCACGGCCAGGAGCGAATCAGGGCCGCACCCGGCGAGAAGCCGGGCCAGCTCCTCCTGCACTGCCACGGCAAGACCGTGGGGCAGGCGGGCCTCGCCGAAGAGCAGCTCGATCCGGCGCGCCTGCTCTTTTCTGGGCATCCCGGCGGCGCAGAGCGCATCGATCCTGGCAAAGAGATCGTTTTCCAGCATGAAAACCCGATAGGCCGCCACGGTGATGGCAAAACCGGCGGGAACCCGAAGGTGGAGATGGTTCTGGATCTCGCTTAAGGTGGCGTTCTTGCTGCCGGCCAGCCCTTCAAAATCGCTGGTTATCAGGGCGTAGGGCAGGGTAAGGCTCTGGTCGTAGGGTCCGGCATAACCAGCGGCCAGCACGGAAAGCTTGCCGGCAATCTCCTCATAACGGTCATAGAGGCCAAGGTAGCCATTTCCGGTCAGATTATTGAGACAATAGATCACCTCGCGCACCAGATCGTTGAGCTCGCTCACCACCTCGACCAGAAATTTTTTATCAAAAACATATTCGCCGGCCAGGGCGCTTTCCATGGTGGAAATCTTCTCGAGCACCGCATTGTTCAAGGAAAGGAGCCGCCGGAACAGCTGGAAGATCGCGGCAAAGGCCGCGGTTTTTCCGATACTTTCCGGCAGATCGGAGGGGGAAGTCATGCGCCGGTCTCCATGCGGGGCAGCCTGATCCGGAAGGTCGTGCCCCTGCCCTGTTCGCTCTCCACCTCTATCTCGCCGTGGTGATCCTTGACAATGGCGTAACTCAGCGACAGGCCGAGGCCGGTGCCTTCATTCTTGGTGGTAAAAAAAGGATCGAAGATATGGGCCTTGGTCTCCGCGGTCATGCCGGCCCCGGTATCCCGTATTTCGATACGCGCTTCTTTTCCGTCCGCCTGCACGGCAAGATCAAGACGGCCTTCGGGCGGCATGGCCTGGACCGCATTGAGCATCATGTTGACCAGCACCTGTTGGAGTTGATTGGGATTGCCGCTTATCAGCAGCGGCCGGGACGGCTGGTCGTAATGGCAGGTGACGCCCCCCAGCCGGAACTGATTCCTGACCAGGGTGATGGAGTCCGCCATCAGCTTGCCAAGCTCGACCGGCTCAACGGTATTGGCCTTGTGGGCTCGGGAAAATTCCAAAAGATGATGCACCACCTCCCTGGCCCTGTCCGACTGGACCAGAATATCCTGCACCATATCCAGCCGTTCGCTGCACGCCAGGTTCGGCAGGTCTTCCAGCAGCACCTCGGCGGTAAGGGAAATATTGTTGAGCGGATTGTTGATCTCATGGGCGATGCCCGCCGTTACCTTGCCTATGGCCGCCAGTTTTTCCGACTGGACCAGCTGGACTTGCTTGGCATTGAGAGCCTTGAGCATCAAGTTCAGGGAATTGACCAGTTCAGTGCCTTCCACCGAGCATCGGATCTCCTCACCCACCGGGATGGAATTCATCTCGCCCTGCATGATCCTAGCCGAGGCCTCGCGTATGGCGGTGAGGGGGCGCATGATCCAGCGCATCATATAAAAGATGAGCACTGCGCCAAGCATCACGGCCACAGCCAGGATGAAAATCGCTGATTTCTGGTAGTTGGCGACCTCGCGCTCCACCTGGAACCGGGCTCTGGCGTCCATGTCGAAAATAATTCTGGTGAGGTCCTGGCCATGTTTGCGCAGGGCAGTCTCAAGATTTTTTTTGTGGCGCGGCGCAAGCTCCAGCTCCATCAATTGCCGGGAAAGGAATTCGTAGCGGCCAAGCTCCTTGTCATAAAAGGATTGCAGCTCGTCCTGGTTGCCAGGCAGGGCCGCCTTTACCCCGACAATCGCAGCCCTGACCTGATCGACATAATCAAGGGCGCTCAACAGATCCTTTTTGTCGTTGAACAGGAGATAATTCTTTTCGTAGCGCCGGATTTCAAGGACATTCTGGTTCAATTCGTAGAAGGATTCGATGATGCGGATCTTGTCCTCTATGCGCCACAAGGCATAGCTGGCAGTCAGCGTGGCAAGAACCCCTAGACCGGCGACAATGCCGATGGTCATCAGGAGCTTGCCCCGGATGGACCGGACGACCGGAAACAAAAAAAAGCAGGGCAACGGCTTGGGTGGGTCCATCTCTTCCCGTCTGACCGGCGGCTTGTTAACAACAGGGGAGCTGCGGGCGCCTTCCATGGTTATTTTCCTTGGCTCTGCGTCTCGATGGCGCGAAAGATCACCTGCTTCAGCTCATCCAGGCGAAAAGGCTTGGCCAGAAAGGCAAAGACCCCCTCCTGTTGCGCCAGCTCGGCGGTATCCGGCGAGGCATATCCGGTAATGATAATCACCTGGGTGCCAGGACTCCGCCGCCGCACCCGTTTCAGCACCTCGATGCCGTCGATTCCCTCCATTTTCAGGTCGGTCACCACGATATCAAAATCCCTTTCGGCTATGGCGGCCAGGGCCGAAGCCGAATCGGTGTAGGTCTCGATGTCAAAACCTATTTTGGTGAAGACCTGATGGAGACGCTTACCCACGATGGGCTCATCATCCACAACCAGCAAGCGGCGGATCGCGCCGGAATCTTTATCGCTCAAAGGACTACCTCCTAAAGTTTATGTTTTACCGGCCTTGCCTGGCGACAATGCCGTAGTCGCCCATGAGAAACGCTTCGGCATACCGGGTCACCGTTTCGTCATCCGTCATCTGTACGTCCAATTGCCGGGTAAAACCGATCAACCGGCCGAGAATATCCAGGGTGCGTTCCATTTCCGGCTGGGCCAGATTGCTGGTGCGGGCGATGACCAGATCCCCCTTGGTCTGGATGCTGAAATCAAAGGCCTCCAGAATGGTGGCGATGAGGGTCGCCCGCCGCGAACGTTTGGCAATGTCGGTGGCCCCGCCCAAGAACCGGAAAT
Organism: Pseudomonadota bacterium; assembly: GCA_043804705.1. GTDB lineage: Bacteria > Desulfobacterota > Desulfobulbia > Desulfobulbales > Desulfurivibrionaceae > Thiovibrio. The sequence continues at coordinate 10,426 of JAZDIS010000186.1, forward strand.
AAATATGGTTATCGCGCTCCACGTCATGACAGAAGGCGTCGATGATGTTGAAATGATACCCGAACCGGAAACACAGGTTCACATAAGTTTCGCTGATGATGGCGATATTGTGTCCGGTGTACTGCCCGGAAAGGGTGTCCTGGGGGGTGGTCATCATGCTGTGCATCATGTCCCGAAAGCTCACCGGCATGGACTCCTGGTGCCAGGCCCCGGGAAAGAGCATGCCCTGAAGGATGGCCCGGAAGGGGATCGAACGGATGACGGCAAAGGGGATCTGGTCCGGCGGGGCGTCCGGCGCAATGCCGCCGCCGATGTCGATGGCAAGGATACCGGCCTGAATAGGCAGATCCAGCCGTCTTGCCAGGCCGCCGGGCAGGCAGCGGTCATCCCGGCCCAGCTCCACCAGATGCAGCACCGCGGTTTCATGGATGAAGCGGAGCACATCGTGGAAGGTCCGGCAGCCTTCGGGCCTGAATTCCTGCATCAGCGGGTCAACCAGATTCAAGCGGGAAACCTCCCGGAGAATGCGGCGCAGCATCCGGAACTCCGGGGCCATGTGCAGGTCCATGGCG
>JAZDIS010000187.1:0-3105 GCA_043804705.1 Pseudomonadota bacterium
GTCTTCCGCCGAAAAGCGCTTGTCGGAATGGCAGTCCCTGCAGGCAACACCGCTCGCTTTTCCTCCTGCTTCATGGCAGCGGGCGCAAGTCGGATTGGTGGGAGCGGCCCCAGTTGTATGGTGATGACACTCGGCGCAACTACCGGCAACCCCGACATGCATGGCATGATCAAAGGTCACTGCGGAATAATGATTTACCAGACTCCCAAGTTCCACCGTGTCCGGGCCATCCCCGGCCCAGCTACGCGCGGCCAGTGGCGCGGTCAGGAGCATAAGCGCCGCCATGCCCAAGAGTGTCTTCTTTCTTCCTCCCATGTTGGTCTCCTTCTGAAAAAGTAATCTCGTAAGCCGTTGCTCTAAAATAACCGTAACATCGAAAAATTTTGATCGGCACACGGGGCCGTGGCTAAGCAGTGCCGCTTACGCTGCGGTTAACAGCGAGGGTTCTTTCGCAACGGCCCCTAAAAAACACACTCCATTTCGTTTGCATCAACAGTGCGACAGGGAAATTCCCTCCGCCAAGGCCGAGGGCTTTGAGCCAAGGCAGGCGGTGCTTCTGGGGTTCCGGCACCTGACATAAGCACATCCTGTGCCACACGTTGTTACGGATTACATTAACAACTCCCGCCACACTCCGGGAGCGAAATCCGGAGCATATGCCATCAGGAAAAGTAGGGGGAAAGTCACAAAAGCAACGGACTGCCAAAAAGAAACGATTGTGCCGGCTGATTGCCGGCTGGAGAGTTTGTTCCGAGGGAGGCAAAAAAAATACCGCACACTGATTTTTGCTGTGCGAGGGCGATGCGCGATGCAGCGAACAAGTGTTGCATGCAACACTTATGTTGTTCCACATGTGTTGCATGCAACAAATCTCACAAAAGAGGGACGGGCCTATCTGGATAACCCGGTTTGTTCTATATTTTCTTCGGTCAACTTGGGGCAGGTCACTATGATATCAACCTCTTCCGCATCAATGGTCTCATTGAGCAGAAGAACTTCGGCCAGCTTATGCAGAAAGGCTATTCTCCCCTCAAGGACAATGATCGCATCCTGATAGCATTCGGCGATGATCCTGGTGACTTCCTCATCAATTGCCCTGGCAATTTCCTCGCTGTAGGGGCGCTGCCGCGAACCGAGACCGAGAAAACCCTGGTCAGGGGTAACAAAGGCCCGTGGCCCAAGCCGTTCGCTCATTCCCCATTCACAGACCATGCGGGTGGCGATATCCGTGGCCACCTGCAAATCGTTGCTGGCCCCGGTGGAAAATTCATTAAAAATAATCTCCTCTGCCGTTCTGCCACCAAGCAGAATGGTAATCCTGTTTGTCAGATACTCCTTCGAATAAGCATGGCGATCGTCAATGGGCATTTGTTGCATAACGCCCATGGCCTGGCCTCTGGGGATGATGGTAATCTTATGCACCGGATCGGTGTTGGGCAGAACCTTGGCAATGATCGCATGCCCGGCTTCATGGTAGGCCGTGACCTTGCGCTGTTGTTCGCTGATGACCAACCCCGTCCTTTCGGCGCCCATGAGAATTTTATCCTTGGCATCTTCGATATCGCTGAGCTGGATTCCCGCCTTACCCTTACGCGCCGCCATCAGGGCAGACTCATTGATGAGGTTGGCAAGTTCGGCGCCGGTGAACCCCGGCGTGGAATGGGCCACGATCTTCAGGTCAACGTCCGGGTCCATGAGTACGTTACGGGCATGCACCTCCAGAATTTTACGCCTCCCTTTGACATCGGGGGGCATGATGGTAACCTGGCGATCAAACCGCCCCGGCCGCATCAAGGCGGGGTCCAGAACATCCGGCCTGTTGGTCGCGGCAACGATAATGACGGTTTGATCGCTCTGGAACCCATCCATCTCGACCAGCAGGGCATTAAGGGTCTGTTCCCGCTCATCCTGGCCGCCCATGGCCCCAGCAGCCCCGCGGCTACGGCCGACTGCGTCTATTTCATCGATAAAAATAATACAGGGCGCACTCTTTTTGGCCTGGGCGAAAAGATCCCGCACCCGCGAGGCACCGACCCCGACAAACCTCTCGACAAAATCAGAGCCGCTGAGGCTGTAAAAAGGAACACCTGCTTCCCCGGCAATGGCCTTGGCAAGCAGGGTTTTCCCGGTTCCGGGGGGGCCTTGCAGCAACACCCCTTTGGGGATTTTACCGCCCAATCGCGTTATTTTTTTCGAATCCTTCAAGAAGTCCACAATCTCAACCAGCTCTTCCTTTGCTTCCGGAATGCCTGCCACATCTGCAAAAGTCACCCGTCTGGCCTTGTCCGGATCCATGGCGATCTTTTTCTTGCCGAAGCCGCTGCTGCCGCCGCCGCCCTTCTGGCCGCGGAACATGAAAAACATCCAGCCGCCCATGAGCAGTATGACAGGAAAGGTTGAAGACCAGAAAGGCGAAACCGCACGTGGCTTGCCAGCGGAAATGCGGACATTCTTCCCCTCAAGCCGGGGAAGAATCTGCTGTACATCAGGGACATAGGTGGTGAATAACTGGCCATAACTGTCGGTGCCGGTGATCTCCTGGCCCTGTATCCGCGCCGCCTGAATCTCGTTTTTTTCCAGCTTGGCAAGAAAGGCCGAATATTCAAGCATGGGCAGCTGGTTTTCGACGATCCAGACGTTGTACCCGATAACACAGAGTGTTGCCGCAAACATAAGCAGCATATAATTTCGTACGTATTTAGCCACGATCTCCCTCCCGGACAGGATGAATACGATGCAGAGTGAATGCACTGTGCAACAAAACATGATGCAACATCACAGGCCATCTTTTTTTTCCAGCCTACCACTCCTCCTGGAAAAACGTCAAAAAAAAAGCCCGGGCGAACCCGGGCTCAAGAGGAAGAGGAACTGCAAGGTTATCAGCGTTGGCCGGGAACCGTAACCTTCGGGGTGTTAACATACTTGAAGAATACCGGAAATGCGGCGAAGAAGGCGACACACACCAAGTACTCCACGCCTTTGATGTGGGTGTAAAAATCCACCAGGGTTGCTTGCTCGCTGACCAGGCCGATGGCCACCATGTACTGCCGCGCCACTTCACTTAAACCCGCCTTGGAAAGACTGAAGCTCAAGGCGGCAAGTGCC
>JAZDIS010000188.1:0-2884 GCA_043804705.1 Pseudomonadota bacterium
CATTCCGCACACAGAACATCAATCCGTCAGCTGGGTCTGGGCGATTTCAATGGCCTGCTCGTAGAGCAGGGGCAGGGAGTCTAGGGTGATTGCAAGTTTTCCCCCCAGGGCGGTGGTCTTTTCCCAGTCGCCACGTTCGTAGGCCGTAACCAATCTGAGGGTGCGGGAAAGAGGGGTTGCGGCCTCGGAGAGGAGAGCCTCCTGGATCTCTTCGGGCAGGGCCAGCTCCGGCAGGATATTCGCCATGGCTTTGTCGAGCATGGCGGGCAGCAGGGAGAACATCCCCACCGTGTGGTACCTCCCCGCCTCCTTGCGCCGGCCCAACAGCTGGTCGGCGATCAGTTCGCAAAAGCTGCCCCGGAAGGCGGCCAGGCGGAGCAGTTCGGAGGGTTTGTCCTCGGCGAGATAGGAAAGCATCATCAGCGACAGCCATTTCTTCAAGGTGAGCTGCCCCAGCATGGCCACGGCCATCTCAATGGTGTGCAGCTTCTGGCTTCTGGCAAAATAGGCTGAATTCGCATACTTGAGCAGCTTGTAGGCCAGGGAGACATCATGGCTGACGAACTTGGCAAGTTCGGCGAAATTGTAATCCTCATCCTGAATAAGTTTCAGCACCTGAAGATAGTGGAGCTTGGAGCCGGGGATATCCCGTCCCTCCATGATATGGGGGCGGCTGAAAAAATATCCCTGAAACAGGTCAAAGCCCAGGTTTTTGGTGGCCTCGAACTCCTCCATGGTCTCGATCTTCTCCGCCAGCAGCTTCACGTTGTAGCGGCTCACCACCTTGGCCTGGCGCTCCAGCTCGGCACGGCTCATCTGACGGATATCAAACTTGATGATCCTGGCCAGCTTGATGAGCGGCAAGAAACGCTCTTCGTAAAGGAAATCATCGAGAGCCAGGACGTACCCGGCCCCCACCAGCCTCTCGCAGGCCTCTATGACCTCGGGCGTTGCCCCGACCGTCTCCAGCACCTCAACCACGGTAATCTCTTTGGGAAAAAGCGAGGGATATCCCTTGAGCAGCATCTCTTCGCTGAAATTGATGAAAGCCTTTTTTCCTTCGGTGATGGTGGCGATGCCGATCAGGAGAAAGCTGTTGGTGATGACCTTGGAGGTGGCCTCTTCCCCGTCCTGCAAGGGGTCGAAGTAATTGGTCAGTCCGGAACGGAAGAGAAGTTCGTAGGCGAACACCTCCTTGTTCCTCTTGAAGATAGGTTGGCGGGCTACGAAGATGTTCGGCTTTGAGTTGTCCATGGCTGTGATGATCTTCTCACAAACCATCCATCAGCGCAATTACCTTATGGTGCAACAGCGCCTCCAGCACCTCGGTCATGGGCAAGCCCACCACATTGGTATAGGAGCCGCTGATTTCCGGAACCAGAAAACAACCCTTCCCTTGAATCCCGTAAGCCCCCGCCTTGTCCAGAGGCTCGCCGGTGCGAGCGTAAGCCCGGCACAACTCCGGGGTGAGCGGCAGGAAGCGGACCCTGGTGCAGACGGTCTTGGTGCACTGCTCGCCGGTCGCGCGGCGGCAAAGGGAAAATCCGGTCCACACCTCATGCCAGCGACCGGAGAGCCGCATGAGCATGGCACAGGCCTCGGCTTCATCGCCTGGCTTGCCGAGGATCTCCCCGTCCACCACCACTGCGGTATCGGCAGCCAGCACCCAGGCAGCAGGTTGCTCAACCGCCTGGGCCTTTTCCCTGGAGAGGCGCGCGACAAAGTCGACGGGCTGTTCGCCGGACAGCGGGGTTTCGTCGATATCCGTCACCCGCACCTCAAAGGCGATTCCCAACTCGGCGAGAAAATCACGCCGCCTGGGCGAACCCGAGGCCAAAATGAGGTGATCCTGTGTCCGGAAGGCTTCCATGGAAAGGAATCAGGCCCGGATGGAGTAGCCACCGTCTACGACGATGGTCTGCCCCTGAATCATGGCGGCCAGATCACTGCATAAGAATAGGGCGACATCCGCCACATCCTCGGGGGTGGTCAGCCGCCCCATGGGGGTGCGTTGCAGGGCGCCATTGAGGATCTGTTCCCGGTTGGGGAATTTTTTCAGGGCCTCGGTATCCACGGCCCCGGCGCTGATGGTATTGACATTGATCCCCATCGGCCCCAGCTCCACGGCCAGATGGCGGACCAGCGACTCAAGCGCCGCCTTGGAAGCGCCCACCGCTGTGTAATTCTCCACGGCCCGCACCGCCCCCATGCTGGAAACCGCCATTATCCTGGCCCCCTTGGCCATGAGCGGCACGGCCTGCTGGGTGAGCGAAAGCAGGGCCCGGGCGTTGATCTCCATGGCCCAGTTCCAGTGGCGGCTACTCAGCTCAAGCGCCGGTTTCAGGACGCCGGAGGCGGCATTGCTGATGAGAAAATCAAGATGGCCGAATTCGCTTTTGATCAGGGCAAACATGGCCTGCAGGTCCTCGTCGTTGGCCACGTTGGCCTTGACCACCAGGCAGCGCGCCCCTTTCTCCTCGATGAGCCGGGCAGTGCCCTCCGCGTCCTGCCGGTGGCGCACATAGTTCACCACCAGATCAACCCCGTTTTCGGCAAGGCGCAGCGCGATCGCCTTGCCGATCCCCCGCGAACTTCCGGTTACCAAGCCTACTTTCCCCCGCAGATTGTACATAACTCCTGCTCCTCGTTATAGCTGTCCCTGTAAAGGGTTTGAGTATTTCGACGTGCTGCCCACGATAAAATTTTCAGGCGGGAAAGTAAAGAAGACTTTCCCGCCTCGTCGGCATCCGACGCTCCCAACCTACCTGGCCATAACCCTTTTCACGGCCCCCAACAAAAGGCGCCAGGGATGGAAACTCACCGGTCGCAAGCGCAAAGGCGCCTGAAATCCCTGGATCGCTACCTCTTCCACCCTGGCCAGCGG
>JAZDIS010000189.1:0-3160 GCA_043804705.1 Pseudomonadota bacterium
GTCGATCTCCTCCGGGCTGAGTCAGCCGGGCTGCCCGAGCTGAGCGAGCTTGAGGTGGTGCGCCATTTCAGCAATCTTTCGCGACGAAATTTCTCTGTGGACACGAACTTCTACCCGCTTGGCTCCTGCACCATGAAATACAATGCCAAGGCGGCCGAGGAGGCGGTCCGGCCCTTTGCCGGTGCCCACCCGCTGTTGCCCTTTCTCCCTTCCGGCGAGTCATTCGTGCAGGGCTCGCTGGCGGTGATTCACCGTTTGTCGCAGCTCCTGGCAGAGATCACCGGCATGGCGGCCTTTTCCTGTCACCCCCTGGCCGGCGCCCACGGAGAAATGACCGGTATCATGATGATTGCCGCCTGGCACCGCTCACAGGGACAGCAGCGCCGCTTCGTGGTGGTGCCGGACTCCTCCCATGGCACCAACCCTGCCACTGCCGCCATGGTCGGCTACGAGGTGCTCACGTTGCCGACCACGCCCTCCGGCGACATGGACCTTGACGTCTTCCGTCAGACCATGAATAATGAGGTGGCGGCGGTAATGATGACCTGCCCCAACACCCTCGGTCTCTTCAATCCCCAGGTGGCGGAGATCTGCGCCATCGCCCATCAGTTCGGCGCCCTGGTCTACTGCGACGGCGCCAACCTGAACGCGATTCTCGGCAAGGTACGGCCGGGCGATATCGGTTTTGACGTCATGCACGTCAACCTGCACAAGACCTTCGGCACCCCCCACGGTGGCGGCGGGCCGGGGAGCGGACCGGTCGGGGTGAGCGAAAAGCTGCGGCCCTTCCTGCCGTCGCCCACGGTGGCGCGGCGGGCTGACGGCAGCTACTGTCTTGAAGAAACGAATACGGAAAGCATCGGCCGGCTGGCCAACTTTTACGGCAACTTCGGGGTGCTGGTGCGGGCGCTGGCCTACATCACCATGCTCGGCAGGGACGGCCTGGTGGAGGTGAGCGAGCAGGCGGTGTTGAATGCCAACTATGTCATGAGCCGGCTGAAGGGTTGGTACGACCTGCCCTTTGACAAGACCTGCATGCACGAATGCGTCTTTTCCGCCTCACGGCAGCTGAAGCAGGGTGTCCATGCCCTCGACATCGCCAAGTATCTCATCGACCGCGGCTTCCATCCGCCCACGGTCTATTTCCCGCTGATCGTCAAGGAGGCGATCATGATCGAGCCGACCGAGACCGAGAGCAAGGAAACCCTTGATGCTTTCATCGCCGTAATGATCGAGGCGGCCGAACTGGCCGAAACCAATCCCGAGGCGCTGTTCCAGGCTCCCCGAACCATGCCGGTCTCGCGGCTGGACGAGACGAAAGCGGCGCGGGAAATCAACGTCTGCTGCAGCGGTTGACGGTAGCTCCGTTACTTTCAGTAACAGGAAATCTTTTATGTGTAGGGGCACCCCCCTGTGGGTGCCCTTGATTTGGGCAGGCACGGGGGCCTGCCCCTACCGGGCGGATATACTCAAATGACCGATTCCTCAAAATTCTGGCGGCTGATCGATAGCGGGTCGCTTGACGGACCGGGCAACATGGCCCTTGACGAGGCCCTGCTCTCCTGTTTCGATCCCGGCAGTTCGCTGCCGATACTGCGTTTCTACGGCTGGAGTCAGCCAGCCTTCTCCCTTGGCCGCTTCCAGAAACCGGACGAGGTCCTTGACCTGGAAGGTTGCTCCCTGGCCGGGATTCCGGTGGTGCGGCGGGTGACCGGAGGCGGCTGTATCTTTCATGCCGAGGAGCTGACCTACAGCATCGTCTGCACCCCCGGCCAGATCGCGGGCATCGTCGGCGTCAAAGAGTCGTTTCGGCGACTCTGCGGCTTTCTGCTCCTTGCCTACCGTAAGATTGGTCTGTCCCCCGGCTTTGCCATTGATTCCTCCAACCGTCCGGCGAGGCTTGGCGAACGGACTCCGCTTTGCTTTGCCGGCACCGAAGAGTACGATATCCTGGTTGACGGCCGTAAACTCGGCGGCAACGCTCAGCGCCGCTCGCGCGGCTGTATCTTTCAGCACGGCTCCATTCCCTTGCGCCCGGCATTATCCCAGGCCCGGCCTTTTCTCCGCTGTGCGGTTCCCGAAGGGGCAACCTCCCTGGCCGAGGCAGGATTCCCGCTGGAGCCGGAGTTGCTGAAGGAACAGCTCCGAACTTCGTTCGAGGAAAATCTCGGCATCAGCCTGTACAGTACCGTTCCCGACAGCGAGGAACAGAAAAAAGCCGGGCAGCTGCGGGAGGCGAAATATTGCTCGGCTGCCTGGAACCTGGCGGGGGAAACAGCATGATCCGCTCCCGCCGCCCCGCGTGGCTGCAGAAAAAGATTTCACCCGCCGCCCACCGTGACATGGATCAGCTCCTCGAAGACCTGCACCTTCACACCGTTTGCCGCGAGGCCCACTGTCCGAACATCAGCGAATGCTACGGCAGCAACCAGGCGACCTTCCTCATTCTTGGCACGATCTGCACCCGGCTTTGCTCCTTCTGTAATGTCACGAAAAGGCTCCCTCTCCCCGCAGACCCGGATGAGCCGCGGCGGGTGGCGGAGGCGGTCCGGCGGCTGCAGCTCCGCCATGTGGTGATCACCAGCCCGACCCGCGATGACCTCCCGGACGGCGGCGCGGGTCTCTATGCCGAAACGGTGCACGAGATCCGCGCGGCCTCTCCCGATACCACTGTCGAACTGCTGATTCCCGATTTTCAGGGTGAGCGGGAGAATCTCGAAACGGTGGTTTCCGCTCGACCGGATATCCTCGGCCACAACCTGGAAACGGTTCCGCGGCTTTACCACATCAGGGAAGGCGCCGATTACCGGCGGTCGCTCCAGGTGCTGAAGGTAGTTGGTGAGATGGATTCTGCCGTGCGGAGCAAATCCGGGCTCATGCTCGGCATGGGGGAGAGGGAGGACGAGGTGGTCGGGGTTTTTGCCGACCTGCTGGACGCAGGCTGCCGCTACCTGAGCATCGGCCAGTACCTGGCACCGAGCAAGCGGCACTATCCGGTTCTGGAGTATCTGCCCCCCGAGGCCTTCGACCGTTTCCGGGAAATGGCCCTGGCAATGGGTTTCGGGCATGTGGAAAGCGGGCCGTACGTCAGAAGCTCCTATCTGGCGGAACGCTACGGGAAATAGTCATGCAACCAGCGAAGTAACAAGGACACTCAGCG
>JAZDIS010000190.1:0-6275 GCA_043804705.1 Pseudomonadota bacterium
AAGATCGTCTACGGTGCGGGCCTGGCTGATTTCTTCGCTCCAGCCGGAAAGGTTTTCATATATCGGCTGCATCTTGGCGAAGGTTTTGATATTGCCGGGCAGGGCCGTTAATTTTTTGCCGTCCGCTTCATAGCCGGTGGCCAGTTTCAGGGTCGGCTGGCCGCTTAGGACATCGAGCTTGGTGATGGCCAGACCGTTGATGCCGTTTAAACGCACGGCCTCGCGGGCAATGACCCCGTCCAGCCAGCCGCAGCGGCGCTTGCGGCCGGTGGTGGCGCCGAATTCCCCGCCTTTTTGCTGCAACTCGTCACCGACTCCGTCAAGCAGCTCGGTGGGGAAAGGCCCCTCGCCGACCCTGGTGGTGTAGGCCTTGAGAATGCCGATGACACAGTCGATGTGGGAAGGGCCGAAGCCGCTGCCGGTGCAGGCGTTTCCCGCGACGGTGTTCGAGGAGGTGACAAAGGGGTAGGTGCCGTGGTCGATGTCCAGCTGGGTGCCCTGGGCGCCCTCAAAGAGGATATGCTTGCCTGCCTTGCGGCCATCATCCAAGGCCACGGAAACATTATCGATATACGGGGCAAGCCGTTCGGCGTATTTCAGGTATTCGTGTATATCGCCTCGGCTTTAAGCGGCTCGCAGTTGTATTTTTTGCTGAAGAGAAAATTCTTTTCTTCCAGGTTTTCGCGGAGCTTTTCCCTGAGCGACCCGGAGTCCAGCAGGTCTCCGGCCTTGATGCCCTTGCGGAGGATCTTGTCGCCGTAGCAGGGTCCGATGCCCCGGCCGGTGGTGCCGATCTTTTTGCCGCTGGCCAGGGCCGATTCGCTGCATGAGTCGAGGAGCCGATGGTAGGGCATGATCAGGTGGGCGCGCTCGCTGATCATCAACCGCTGCGGATTCACCGGCAAGCCGCTGGCTGCCAGTTTGTCCATCTCCTCAAGCAGGACGCCGGGGTCGAGGACCACGCCGTTGCCGATGAAGCACATCTTGTTCTCGTAGAGGATCCCGGAGGGGATGAGGTGGAAGACGTACTTTTTGCCGTTCACCACCAGGGTGTGGCCGGCGTTGTTGCCGCCCTGAAAGCGCACCACGTAGTCGGCGTACTCCGTCAACAGGTCGACGATTTTGCCCTTGCCCTCATCGCCCCATTGCGTCCCGATAATTACCACATTGGCCATCTTGTTTTTCCTCCGCAATCATCCAAAAAATAAGATTATCAGTGAGCCGCAGCCGGGGCTCATTTTTTTTATCGCATCGTGTACGGCAACAGGCACCATAGCCAAAGGAAAATAAAAAGTCAATCGGTGATGCCCCCGGACGCTCGCCGGGTGGCGCCTGGCTTGACACCCTCGGGCAAATGCCGTAGATTGCCCACTGGCCATGAGGCGCCGCTGATTTTTACGGCAGACTGGATCTTTTTTTGTGGAAATATTGAGGCAACGGCATGTTCGGCATAGGGCTTCCTGAGTTGATCCTGATTCTGGGTATCGCGCTTATTGTGGTAGGCCCGGAAAAGCTCCCGGAAATGGCGAAGTCCATCGCCAAGGTGGTGCTGGACCTGAAAAAAACGGCATCGGGTCTCAAGGAGAGCCTGCATGAGGAGATGAAGGAGGAGATGGGGCAGGATCCCTGGCAGCAGAGGCTGGGCGACGCCTACCCCAATCTGCCCTCCACTTCGGTTTCCGAACCGGCCGCGCCGGAGATTGACGCAGTGTCGCCGCCTGATCCAGTCGAAGTCTCCGCCGGTTCCGAGGCCAAAGAAGAGAAGTCCCTGGGATGAGCGCGCTGGCCGGCCATTTTTCCGGGCATCTCCGGGAGCTGCGGAATCGGGTTTTGGTATCCTTTCTGGCAATCCTGGTGGCCACCCTCATCGCCTATGCTTTTTCCGAGCAGCTCGTCCGTTTTTTGATGATCCCCCTGATCCAGGGCCACCCCAATCTGGCCAAACTCGTGTATACCAACCTGACCGAGGCCTTTGTCTGCTATCTGAAGATTTCCCTGCTGGCCGGGCTGATCGTCGGGTTCCCGGTCCTTTGCTACGAAGGGTGGATGTTTATCTCTCCTGGGCTGCACCGCCATGAACGGCGGGTGGCGAGAACGGTGGTCTTCTGGGCCACCGCCCTTTTTGCCGGGGGGGTGGTGTTTGCCTATGTGGTGGTGCTGCCGGAGACGCTCTCTTTTCTGCTGAGCTTTGCCAATGAGCAGCTTGAGCCTTTGCTCCGGCTTGATGCCTACCTCACCTTTGTGGCCCGGACCTCGCTTACTTTCGGCTTGGCCTTTGAGGTGCCGTTTCTTATGGTTATGGCCGCCAAGGCCGGGATTGTGAGCAAGGGTTATTTTGCCAGGCAGCGGAAATATTTTTATCTCGCCATCCTGGTTCTTGCCTTTCTGCTCACCGCGGGCGATGTGTTGTCCGCCATCCTGCTTGCCGTGCCGCTTTTCGGGCTGTATGAGGCCGGGATTCTCATCAGCCGGCCGTTCAAGGGGAAGATTGCCCAGGGATGATGCCGGTTGCGGGGCGGGAGGGGCTTCGCTTCGGGTATTGTCTAAAGACCGGGGATGCCGATGGGCCCCGGCAGATCCGGGATGCAGCAGCCTGAGCACGAGAGGGCGATGATCATGAGGAGAAGGAGTGCGATTATGTGTTTCATTCGTTTACCTCTATATTGAGCAGACTGTTTTTTTATGGTTTTTCCGGTTCAAGGTCTTAACCTCGTCTCAATCCCTTGGCGCCGGCACAGGGAGTTAGGCCTGACATTTTGATATTTGCTCGAGTCGTTGCCGAACTGTAATTATCCGTATCGCCAAACCGGGATCAGATCTTACGCGGACCCGGAGCCTTTCGGCTGCCCGGCTTAACGCGGCTATGTCCCGCCGCACATAATCACTCAACTCCGTCAAGGTGAGATTCGCTGCATCCTGAACCAGATATGCGGCAATCGCCCTGCCGGTCGCGGCCGGTTGCCTTTTGCCCGGTTCGGCAAGCAGTTCCGGATTGAGACCACAGCCATCACAGACAGCGGCCACAATCTGTTCCACACTCAGGCGGCACTGAAATTTTTCTTTAGCCCTGGCGAGGGATTTTTCACGGAACTTGTCATCCCCGAGAATGCGTCCTTCAAACGAGCCCCTGTGGAAATCTGTCCGGTGTTCTTCGCGAAGACCCTTCTTCATAAAATTTATGTACAGCGCCCTTGCCTTGTTCTCCGGTTCAGCAAATTGTGATAAAACCCATTCGGTGCTCAGCCAGGTAATGGCATCCAGCCCCAGGTAAGCCCGGTGGCTGCTCAATGGATATTGGTCGGGAGTTTGCACAAGCCCTGCGCGGACCGGGTTGCCGTGGATATAGCGGACCAGCTCCAAGAGGTACCTGTCGGCATCGATCAACAACGCCTTGTACCGGCCTTGAAAAATATGGCCTGTTCTTTTCTTCCTGCGGTTCAGATAACTGGTATAACGCAAACCGACATTCTGCATGATCCGGGAAAGCGGCACCTCCCCAACCTGGATTGCCAAATGCACATGGTTGCTCATCAGACAAAAAGCGTGAATACGAAGGCCGTATTTTTCCACGCCTTCCTGGAGAAGAAAATAAAAGCGCGCCCGGTCGGCCTTGGTGAAAAAAATATCCTGCCCGCCGTTGCCCCGCAGGATAACGTGGTACACTGCGCCGGGATAGTGAATGCGTGGTTTTCGAGCCATGTCTTGTTCATATCAATCAAGAGTCAAAGTGTCAAGCCTGACCCCGCTTTTTTCTGCTTCGGTGATTAAATATGTAAACCGTCATTCCCGCGAAGGCGGGAATCCAGAGGGATGGATGCCCGGCGAAAACATTCGGGCATGACGTATTTAATCGCCGGGTCACTCCACATCAAAGAACATACTGCGGAATCTTCAGCAATTCCCCGTTCCGCATCACCGACTGGTGCGCGACAATGCCGGGCACCGTCAGGTTCAATGCCTGGGCAATGTCCACAAGCGGCTTGCGGTCCTGCAGTATGGCCTCTATGAACTCACTCATCAGATAGCCGTGCGATCCGCCGTGGCCAGCGGGCTGGACGCCCGGCGGCAGAGACGGCCGTTTGATCAAGGGCGTCTCCTTCCCGTCCATACCTTTGAAAACACGGTCGAAGATTCCCTTTTCGGTCCAGATTCGCCCCGTTTCGTCACCGGTGCCCGGTATGTCCCAACTGACCGCCATTCGGGCCATGCCTCCTGTACTGGTGCGGAACAGCGCGATCTCGGTGCCGAACGGATTGCCGTAGGTGTTGTTCTTGGCCTGCAGGTGTGGAATGATACTGGGCGTGCCCATACACGACACCTCCGTGAATGAACCGCCTGTAACCCCTATGTAATAGGCATTCGAGTGGGTTGGATACCATTGCGGCGGCAGGCCCGTACGCCATGCCCCGTACGCGGGTAGTGGTGTTCCCAGGTAATGCAGGTACTCGGCCTCGGAGTAAATCAGCTTGCCAAGCGCCCCCTTTCTGTACATCTCGCGCATGCAGTAGAGATCGGCATGGAAATAGGAGGTCTCAAACATCATGTACTTCCCAGCAGAGTTCCTGGCCGCAGCGAAAAGCGCCTCGGCGTCTTCCAGGGAGCCGAAAACGGCCGGCACCGCCGAGGCAACGTGCTTCCCAGCTTGGAGAGCCGCAATGGCGAGGCGCGCGTGGCTGGGCGCATCCGTGGCAATGAAAACAGCTTCGACCGCCTCGTCTCGGATAAGTTCCTCGCCCGTCCCGTACATCTTCTGACAGCGACAGGCTTGTGCCAACTCGGCGCACTGCTCGGGCACCAGATCGGCAACCGCCGTGACCGTTACATTCGGGTGATCCTGAAAAGAGAAATCCGCCCCGAATCCACACACGCCAAAGCCAATGATGCCCACCCGGATCTTGCGATCGGAAACCGGAACCCACTTTTTCTCGGTGTCCTGATCAACCAATGCCCTCTCAAATCCCTGAATCGGAGGAACCGCGTGCGTCAACCCCGAGTCATCGCCTCTTCCTGCCGTATCGTTCTCAAGCTCGTCTTGCATCGCTTTCTCCCTGTCTCATGTGTTTCGGCTAACGATGGGCCTAGGTAGCGCCGCCACTGAACTTCACCAATGCCGCCGCGCTTCCCGGCGTCTGCTTTAGACCCATCGTTAGGTATGTTTCGCTTCCGTGAATAAGTGTTCCATTTCGTCGCCTGCTCCTACCAATAGGCTAATCGCGAATGAAAGACATACTTGCGTGTAGCCTTCCTCGACATCACTATGTACGCCGCGCCCTCGCTCTTGCTGACCCATTCTATAGAATGCAAGGGGCAGGCCGTGAACCTGGCTGGATAGCATTTTGTATAAACAACGGAAGGTATGAATGTCAATTCCAACTCGGGCAGCTATGTCTTCAAGCGAGTGAAGGTACGCGTGACCACCATGTAGGTACTTCTTTTTGTCCTTCTCTGGTAGCGCCATGAAGAATGAGTTCGCGGTGAGTCGGGTGCGAAGTTCATCTGCTTGAGCATTGAAACCAATAATGTCAGTTGAACCACTGGGCATTTCCTCAAAGAGGCGAATTCGAGCTGTGCAATCGTGCAAGTTGAAAATATTCCAGCGGCAATCCCATTCGTCAGGCGGGCACTCTTCAGTGCAGAGATAAAAGAAAGCGAGCCTGACCTCTAGAATTGACCGCGTCATTCCGGCGATTGATGCGTAATCCCATTGCTCAACCTTCTTCTTTGACCAAGGGCTATAGGGAGTCAGTATTGCTAAGCTTACTCCGCGCGTACATAACGACGTGAACAGGGCCGAGGCAAAAAAATGAGCGCCCGTTAATGATCGAATGCCAGCGAATTTTTGCGAAACATTGATGCAGTGACGTACAACGTTGTCGAGGGCAGATACTCGCTCACGATATTCTTTGGATGGTTTAGAACTCATACCAGACACCTAGCATCTTTCATCAGCGGACGGCGCCAATGAACTTGCCGCGACAGCGCCGCCAACGTTCACGACGTCCGCTGGATGCTATTGTCAGCATTTTTGTATGCACCACACTCATTTGCAAATATACACGTTGGATTTTCATCTAAATCAAACCATTTTCTTGCATCACATATACCACTGTGAAAGTCTACTGCTTCACTTGGAGCGACATACCTTGTATGCATTCGTCCCCCGAAAATTCCACAGAATTGAAGAACAGGTTTATCATTAAGCTGAGTATATAAATAAGCGGAAACTCTGCCAATAAATTGATTAACCTGAGAAAATGTTTGCTCTGTTTTTTCAA
>JAZDIS010000191.1:0-2650 GCA_043804705.1 Pseudomonadota bacterium
CTGTCAGGCGGTGTTTGATGTGTCACTTGTTGAGGCGGTCAATCTTCAGGCCCATTTGCAGCGGCTGGATCCCAGCGTACGGGAAGAGATAGCCGGGGCGGCGCAAGAGGCCCGGCAAGCCTGGGAGCAGATCATGGCTGCGGGTCTCGATCCGGCCGTGGCCCGGATCAGGTGTCCGCTTCTTGATGGGCAAGGGTTCTGCCTCTGCTATGCGGCCCGGCCTGTGAACTGCCGGACTTACGGGATTCCCACGGTGATTGACGGCAAGGGGCATGTCTGCGGCCTTTCCGGATTCGAGCCGGGAAGATCCTACCCCACGGTCAATCTTGCCTCCCTGCAGCGAATACTCCACGACCTTTCCGTCCGGTTGGCAGGAGAAGAAAAGGGGGCAAACCGCTGGCCCATCGCCTCGGTAATTCTTGAACCGTCGGTATTCGGCGCTTTTGCCGATGGTCTCATTGCCGCAGGGAAAAAATAGGCTTGTCTTGCGTGGGGCAATCTCCCCGCGTTCCTTAATCCTTCTCGGTCTCCGCCGCTTTTTGCAGGAATTGTTCCGCATGGCGGCTGTGTTTGAAGCTCTTGTGGATCGCTGCCGCTGTCCGGTATGCATCCGCCGCCTTGCTTTTTTCCCCCTTGAGCAGATAGATTTCCGCAAGAATCTCCAGGGTGTCCACCGAGCCCTGGGGATTGCGCAGGGCGCTGTATTCGTTAAGGACATCGGCATACAGGCGGATGGCCTGGTCATAGTCCTTGGTATCGTACATGAGCTTGGCTTTTTTCTTTTCGATGGAAAAAAGGCTGAAACGATCCGTGGTCTTCTGGCAGATGGCATAGGCCCGGTCGTAATGGCTCATGGCCGTGGGCACATCACCGCGGGCCGCGCAGATGTCACCCAGTTTGTCCGCCGCATTGGCAACGCCGTTTTCATTGCCTTCGAGCTCAAAGGCGATGAGCGCGTTGTGAAAGGCGTTGGCTGCCTGGGCCGGTTCGAGGTTTTTGAGAAATTCCTGGCCGGCTTCGTAGTCGAGTTGGGCCTGGCTTTTTTCTTCCTTCACTTCCTGTTCCTGCTTGTGCTGTTCAGTCATTTTTTGGCTCTTTTGCTGTGTGCAGCCGGGCGAGTGCTTCCCTGGCAAGTTCCGCCACGGTGGTGCGCACGGGTTGCCCCTGCTCGTAAATGGTTAATTCGGCTTCATCGCCGGTTAGTTTTTCAATCTCGCTTTCCACCTCGGTGGCGGCAATCCGGCCCATGAGCCGGACGGCGTGTCCTCTGGTGATTGGTTCGGGATGGGCGACAAAGGGAAAGAGGCTGTAAAACGGGGTGGCGCGGACCAAGTCCGGCCGTTTTTCCGCCAGCGTCCCCAAGGCCCACAGCACCTGCACCCTGGTGGAGGGAACCCCCCGATGCATGAGCAGGTGTCTGGCAAAGGCGCCGTAGATGTCGGGACGCGCCGCGATGATGGAACCGATGGACTCCAGCAGCCCCCAGTGGGCGGCGGCTGAATCGGAACAGGCCTCGTACAGCCGGTGCAGCAGGTCGCTCACCGCCCCGGGTTTCCGGGTGGAAAGCCGCCGGCAGACCTGGCCCAGGACATGGGCGCATTGCCAGCGTTTGCCCTCGTCCGGGTCGTAGAGCAGGCGCTGGATGAAACGCAGGGTCTTGAGGTCGTCGAAGGCCAGGTCAACCAGCCCGTCGATGTCCTGTTCCGCCACCATCCGGGTGACTACTCCCTTGTCGGCCCGTTTCTTTTTGCGTTTCGGGTCGCGTGCCGGTTCCATAGGGGGGAGGTCGCTTGCCGGATCTTCCCGGCACAGGGCGCTGTCCTTGGCATTCTTGTCCGTGTGCAGCCGGTTGGCAAGGGTGGCCAGTTCCCGGTTGAGCCGGACAAAATAAAGAACCCCCGAGACCTTGCGGCCATCGACATTCTTGGTTTCGAAGACCTGATGGGTCTGCTCGTCATAATTGTCGATCCGGCCCGTGAGATAATCCTCGTCGGGAAGCAGTTCCCAGGCCAGATCCCAGTTGTCGTCGCAGGCATGGACTATGGCTTCGACCATTGCCGCCCCCACATTGAAACCGGTGGGATCGCAGGTGTATGTCGCGCCGCACTGGCACTCGCCCACGGTGAATTCGTCCAGCTTGCGCTGCACCGGTTCCTGGGGGCGCCCCACATCCTGGCCGCAGAAAGGGCACCAGGGCCGGACCTTTATCTGTGCGTCTTTCACCATGATTACAGCTCTTTCTCTATGGCCTCGACAAGGCGCTGGTCAACCGCATAGCCGAGCTCCTTCGCCTTGGTCAGCGATTTTTTGGCGGCCTGGAAATCATTGTTGTAATAGAGAGCAACGGCGAGGTTGTTGTGGGCCATGGGGATGTCCGGTTCAAGCTTCACCGCTTCCTTGGCGGCCTTGACCGCAAGTTCGAAATTTCCGGCCATGACCTGGGCCGAGGCCAGGTTGATCCAGGCCATGTGCATTTTCGGATCGTTCATCGTGGCCAAGGTATAGGCAGCGATGGCTTTGTCGCTCTCGCCCTTCTGTTGCCAGATGAGGCCTATGTTGTTATGGGGCTGGGCCAGGGCGGGATTGACCTGCACCGCCGCCTGGTTGGCGGCCAGCGCCTTGTCCAGCTCGCCCTGTTCAAAATGCATGG
>JAZDIS010000192.1:0-5659 GCA_043804705.1 Pseudomonadota bacterium
CGGCCACATCGTGAACTTCAATCTGAGCCATGCGCAGAGGCCTTTTGCTGCGGGTGGTGGGATCGGGGTTGTCCATTTCGGTGACGTACTGACTGATCCATTTGTTCAGTTCCCGTTCCAGGTCGTTCCGTTCCTTCCAGGTTCCGATATTTTCGCGCTGGATCACCTTGATATAATGAGCCAGCCGGTTCATGACCATCATGTAGGGGAGCTGGGTGGAAAGCTTGAAGTTAAGCTCCGCCGCCTTGCCTTCCGCGGTTTCCGGAAAAATCTTGTTTTTCTGCGCGGAGTTGGCCGAGAAAAAGGCGGCGTTATCCGAGCCTTTACGCATGGTCAGGGCAATGAAGCCCTCTTCGGCCAGCTCGTACTCGCGCCGTTCGGAAATCAATACCTGGGTAGGGATTTTGGTCTGGGTCTGGCCCATGGCCTCGAACTGGTAAAGGGGCAGATTGTCCACCTCGCCGCCGCCCTGGGGACCGATGATGTTGGCGCACCAGCGATACTTGGCAAAGCTGTCGGTCAGCCGGGAAGCAAAGGCGAACGCCGTGTTTCCCCAGCAAAAATCATTATTATCATGGGCCTGTTCGGCAAAGACAAAGGTCTTGGCCGGCACCGTGCTCGGCGAATAGGGCAAACGCAGGAGAAACTTGGGCAGGGTCAAGGCCACATAGCGAGCATCCTCGGATTCCCTAAACGAACGCCACTTGGCGTATTGAGGCATCTCGAAAATAGAGTGGAGATCCTTGAGATTGGGAAGTTGCTCCCAGGTATCGATGCCGAAAAAATCCTTGTCGGCCGCGGCAATGAAAGGGGCGTGCGTCATGGCTGAAACCGAGGCCACATATTGCAAAAGCTGCATGTCCTGGGGGCCGGGGCCGAAATCGTAGTTGGCCACCATCGCGCCGATGGGCTGACCGCCGAATTGGCCGTACTCAGCCGTATAGGCCTGCTTATAGAGGCCGGACTTGACCACCTCGGGCGCATCTTCAAAATCCGAAAGCAAATCCGCCTTGGAAACGTTGATGAACTCCACCTTGACGTTCTGGCGAAAATCCGTCCGGTCCACCAGGAATTTCAGGGAGCGCCAGGAACCTTCCAGCTGCTGGAACTGCTGGGCATGCATTACCGCATTGACTTGGGCGGAAAGCTTCTGATCGATTTCGGAGAGCATATCGTCCACCAGCGCCCCGGAAATCTTGGCATCGCTTTTCCTCTCAACCAGCTGCTTTAAAAAGGCCTGCAACCCGGCCTTGGTCAGCGAATATCCTTCATCTGTGGGCTTAACCTTGGACGCCTCAACGATTTCATCCAGAAGGCTAGCCCCCTCGACGGCTTGTGTCTTTTCAGCCTCTTTTGCTTGAACCTGTTCGTCCGCCATTTCTGCTCTCCTTAGCCTTCTATTCCCAGTTCTTTAAGTAGCCTGGACCGAGCCCCCTCATCCTTGACCAACTCCTGAACCTTCTTGCGAAAGTCCGGCACGTTGGCCAGCGGTCCTTTCAACGCTTTCAGGGCCTCACGCAATTCCATCAGTTTGGCCAGCTCGGGAATCTTCCGGACAATGGCGTCGGGCTCAAAGTCCTGCATGTTGTTGAATTTCAGGTCCACCGCCAGCTGATCGCCGTCCCGGTCGGTGAGCTTATTGGGCACGTTCAGCGTCAAGCCAAGACCCTGGGCCTTGAGCACGTCATTAAAATTATCCTTGTCTACGGATACCGGGTCGCGATCCTCTACCATCCGGTCGTCTGTTTTATGGGTAAAATCTCCCAGGACCAAGATCTTAAGCGGCAGCTCAACATCTTCTTTGGCGTCGCCGGTAGCTGGACGATAAACGATATTGACCCGCTCCTTTGGGGCGATGGATCCTTCTTTTGTCATTGAGTACCTCCTCTTGGAATGCAAAGACCAAGTTGCGCCGAAAATGGGCTCCGTTTGTTTTTGCCTCTAAAACTTTTACAGAAAAATAAAACGAATAGCCATAGCTATTTAAAAATATAGGAATCGTTCCACCTGAATACACTACGATTTTTCTTCATCTTCACTGCAATAATTTAAGCGAAGTCAAGCACGGGATTTCCCTGCTGTTTGCTTTGCCCGATTGTTCACATCGCCAGATTCAAGGCCGCCGATGGACGGATACGACTGATCTTGGCCGCCATCACTCGAGCCTTGGCCAAATTTGTTTCCCCGCCCAGTCCGGCAAAAACTTCACGGCTGACCAGCAAAACATCCACAACCAGCGCCGGAGCCCAGTTTTCCAGCCCCCTGGCATCTATCTCCGCCAAAAGCTCCTCGGCCAAAGCCGCAGCCATGGCAAAACGATTGCTGCGGCAAAGCAACTCCATCTGACCCAAGCGTAAACGCAGCCTAACCGGGCCATCGGTCGCGTTGAGCATGGCTTGGGAAATCAGATCCAGGGCGCCGGCCTCATCCTTTTTGCTGAAATGCGCCTCGGCCTGCGCCAAGATTTTTGTAATCGATTGATCCGGCTCGGGACAGGCCTGCTGTTTGCCGTTTTTTTGTCCGTTAATCAGCGAAGCGAGCCAGACACGGGATTCGGAGTCGACAAAGGGGGTTCCATCGGCAAACGAGAGTTGCTCCAGCCCGGGAAGGCGTTTGACAAATTGGCGCACCTCTCCGCGCACGGCATCCAGCGCCGGGGTGTAATCATCGCCCAGTCCTGCCAGGGCTTTAGCAATGATGCACTGCAAATCCAGCCAGAAAATCGCCCCTGTAAAATACTCCTCCGCCGCATTGGCGGCCTCCAGCAGCTTGCCCTCGGCAAGCAGAGTCGAAAAACCGGCTTTAACGGCCGCATCAGGTGCGGGAATCATGGTTTGCCCCCCCACGGCTGGGGGCAGCCCCTTGATGTTGATCCAGGCCGCCAGGCGCGAAGCCTTCCAGGCCCAAGGGTCGGCTGGGTTCTCGGCCCGAACCAGGCCGGCAAAGGCCATGGCCGCTTCAATCAAGGCGTTGCGCGCAGTTTTGCTATCCTCCGGAGGCTTGGCCGCAGCGCTGGACAAGGCTGCGGACGGAGCTTGCCCAACAGATGCCTCTTGGCGGCGGGATGATTCCGTTGACCCTGCCTGGCCCGGTTCCGCTGCTATCTCGGGCTCCGGGGCTTTTTCCACCGGCATCCGCTCCAGATGGTTCAGCAGCTCACGCATGGACGCCAAATCAGGCAACAATCCTCCCAGCACCTGATCCAAGACCTTGATGCCGGCGATCACTTCCGTGTGCAACGCTATTGGGACGAGATCACTTGCGGGCTGGGCCTTGACCCAGGCGACGGTCTTTTCCTGCCACCAGTAAAAGGCGTTCATCCGTCCCCGCAAGCGCGTTTTTGAGGGGAAACCATCCTCCCAATAGGTAGCAACCAGGTCGCCGAGCACTTGCGTACCCGTGGCCAGTCCCGCCAGCCCTTGGGTCTGCATCAGCCCCACGGACATATAAGCGGCGGCCAGCAGATCCTTGGCTTTCAAAGACAGGATACCGGCGGCCAAATCCACGACCCGTTTCCATTCCACCTCACCGGCACGGGTCACGGAGGTCAGCTTGTCGATTTCCGCCTGAAGTTGCGCATAGTCAGGATCATAACGGGCATCCTGACCGGCAGGATTCGGCCCGGGAATAGGGGTGCGGCCAAGGGCGGCAAGTTCCATGTTCTCTCTCTCTCTCCTCATCGCAACAAAACGGCCAACGCGTAACCTACTTCACCCCATAATTTCCGAGGGCTCCCAGGTATGGCCCGAACAGGTCATTGTAATCGTTCATCCCCCTTTTCAGGACGATGGGAAAATGGCCTGCATCGCTGTCATTCACCACCAGATTGGCGCTGTTGGCCAAGGCTTCCAGATCATACAGGGTGCGGAATTCCGGGCCGATAAGGACATAGAATATATAGCGCCGCCGGGCCATGGCCATTTCCCGCAAATACTGGTGAACCGTGGAACCCTCCAGGTCTCCCCCCTCAAACCTGCTGTGCAGCACCACCGCCTCAAAATTCATGAACTGCATCTTGCCGATGGCCTCTTCCGCCGAACGGACATAGGTGGGCTGGTAGCCCACCTCGCCAAAGGCCATGGTCACCCGGTTGCGTATTTCCTCGTCCCCGATCATGATCAGGGCGTGCGGCACGTTCTCAACCGCATCCTTTTCGCTGTATACCCCGCTGGACAGCCAGCCGAGATCGGGGGGCTTGGGGGCGGCAGGCGGCAGACGCACCGGCGCGGGTCTTTTCTGGGCCGCAGCCACAATCCCCACCGCAGCCTGATCCTCATTGCCGGTGTGCTCGGCATAGAGCACGTCCTTCAAAGCGCTCTCCGCCTGACCAGCCACCGAGCCGTCACTGTTCAGCTCTATGGGCTGCTTGCATTTCGGGCAGCCGATCTTCAGGGTTCTGCCTGCGGAGAGCGAGGCCAGGGCGGTATTGATCTTTTCAAGCTGGGCTTCACTCAGCATGAGGGTCTGCTGACAATGGGGGCACTGGGCAAGCATGGTTTCCTCCGATGATTACGCTATACGCTGTAGGCCGCAAGCTCTCTTCCTAAGCTGTTACACTGGCCCCTAAAAACCAGAACGCCGCTTCTCTTCCTGCTGCACGTCCATGGCCAGACCGGTGATCCCGGTGGTGGATTCGCCCCGGGCGGACTTAATGCTGTCCAGCCCCCGGTTAACCGCGGTTTTCCGGGTGCAGTAGCCGGCGGCGGTCTCCTCGGTGATAAGGCCCTCCTCGTACAGTTCAAGGATATGCTGATCAAAGGTCTGCCAGCCAAGAGCCCTGGCATCGGCAATAACGTCATAGAAGGTCTTGTCTTCGGTTTCCCCGCTCATGATCAGCTCACGCACCCGCAGGTTCATGCCCATGATCTCGAAGGCCGCCACCCGGCCGCCACCCACCTTGGGCAGAAGCCGTTGGCAGACGATCCAGCGGATGGTGTCCACCAGCCGGTTGCGCACCTGACCCTGCTCCTCCTGCTCGAACATGCCCAGGATTCGGTTGATGGTCTGGCCCGCGTCCACGGTGTGCAGGGTGGAGAGCACCAGATGCCCGGTTTCCGCGGCGGAGAGCCCGATCTCCATGGTTTCCCGGTCGCGCATCTCGCCCACCAGAATGACCTTGGGCGCCTGGCGGAGGGCGGCGCGCAGACCGGAGGCAAAGGTGTCGAAATCGTTGCCCAGCTCCCGCTGGTTGAAGGTCGCCATCTTGTGCTGATGCACATACTCGATGGGGTCTTCCAGGGTGACGATGTGCACCGGTTTCTCGTCGTTGATCTTGTCAAGCAATGCGGCCAGGCTGGTGGTTTTACCGGAACCGGTGGCGCCGGTAACGAGGATGATGCCGTTGCGTTCTCCGGCCATGTTGTAGAAAAGCTTGGGCAGGCTCAGCTGGCTGATGGTGGGGATCTTCATCTCCAGCTTCCGCAGCACCGTGGAGAGATTGGTTTTTTGCGAGAAAATATTGACCCGGAAGCGGGCCTTCTGGCCCAGCCAGTAGGAAAGATCGCAGGAACCGTGCTTGACCAGATCGTCAAGCAGCCTCTTGTTGCCGCCGATGAGATTGAGGGCGAAAACCTCGGCCTGGAAAGGGGTAAGCGAAGGCACCGGCGGCTCCACGGTCACCGGCACCAGTTGCCCGGAGGTCTCCACCTGCAGGGGCTTG
>JAZDIS010000193.1:0-2591 GCA_043804705.1 Pseudomonadota bacterium
GATTTCTCAATCAGGGCAGGAAGCAGAGTCCGCCAGTCGGCCTGACGAACACCACTGGGTGGGGAGTTGAGCGGGCCGGTCAGGCCAATCAGCCCAACCTTTATCGCTCCGACTTTCTTAATGCGCAACGGCTCAAAAAGAGGTTGTCCCTTCAAGTCAAGGAGATTGGCGGAGAGCCAGGGAAATCCCTGTTTCTGACTTGCCAGCAAAATCTCTACCCCTGCCGCTAGATCCAGGGGAGCCACTGCCACAGCATCTACCTTCATGCTAGTATAGATCTTGATGATGCCCTCGGCGGTCAATCGCTCCTGTGATGGACCTTCTGCCATCTGCAGCTGCTTGAAGAGCAGGTTGCCGGAATCGATAAAGAGAGCCGGTTTGTGCTGTTCGGTGGTAATGCTCTTGATCTGGAATGCTTTTTTGGACAGCCCGCCCAGTTGATTGGAGTGTCACCCGCAGGGCTCGGTCTCTCCCATTATATTGTTGGAGTAGAAGAGCAGGAAGGATTCCATGGGTGCCGCGTGCAGTTCTGCAGCCTGCGGCATGATCGTGAAGAGCATGGCGGTTAGTAAGGTCAGCAGCTGTCTGCCGAAACTCCAGGGATAAAATGTCCAGGAACTGGACTTATTTCTTTGCTGTTTCATGGTCTTGTTTTCTTTGTTGCAGGATTTGGCGCCATTTATTGAGCCGGTCTTTGATCAAGGCCTCGTATCCTCTGGCGGTGGGAGAGTAAAAAAAAGTGCCGGTGAGTTCCGGTGGTAGGTGATTCTGCTCCACCAGACCTTGTGCCTGGTCATGGGCATATTGATACCCTTTGCCGTAGCCAAGTTTTTTCATGAGAGTTGTTGGGGCGTTGCGCAGGTGCAGAGGAACCGGCAGAGAGCCGGTACGGGCGATATGGTGACGAACTCCCGATTCTGCCGTGTACAGGGCATTGCTTTTGGGGGCAGTGGCGAGGTAGGTCACGGCCTGGGCCAGGGCGAGGGTTCCTTCCGGGAGTCCAAGGGTCTGGAAGGCCTGCTGGCAGACAATCGCCTGACTAAGGGCCTGCGGATCAGCCAGTCCGATGTCCTCGGAGGCAAAGCGGATCAGGCGGCGGCAGAGATACAAGGGCTCTTCCCCGGCATCGAGCATGCGGTAGAGCCAGTAGAGGGCGCCGTCAGGGTCTGAGTCTCGCAGGCTTTTGTGCAGGGCCGAGATCAGATTGTAATGTTCTTCGCCATCCTTGTCGTAGCGCAGGGATTTATGCTGTCCCGCCTCTTCAATATCAGAGCTGGTAATGGTTGGCGACTCTTGATCTGCCTCGTTTGCCTTACGGCTCAGGGCTATAGTGGCGGCGATCTCGAGGATGTTGAGACCCATTCTGGCATCGCCGTCGGCAAGGCTGATCAGCTGGGCCAGAGAGTCCTCGGTGAAATGCAGATGGTAGGCACCTAAGCCCTTTTCCGGATCAGCAAGGGCGCGCAGGAAGATGGCCTGGAGATCTTCGCGGCCAAGGGATTGCAGGACAAGGACCCGGCAGCGGGAAAGCAGGGGAGCGGTGACGTGGAACGAGGGGTTTTCGGTGGTGGCGCCGATAAGGGTAAAGAGGCCGGATTCCACATGGGGAAGGAAGGCATCCTGCTGACTTTTGTTGAAGCGATGAATCTCATCAATGAAAAAAATAGTGGCTGTGTTTTCGCTGTTGAGCAGCTCCTGTGCTTTTTCGACAATCTGCCGGACCTCTTTGACTCCAGAGAGAACGGCGGAGAAGTGGACAAAATGGGCCGAAGTGGCATGGGCAAGAATTCTCGCCAGAGTGGTCTTGCCCGTTCCTGGCGGCCCCCAGAGGATGAGCGATGGAATGGCGCCGGACTGCATCACCGAGCGCAGCATTTTTCCAGGCCCCAGGAGGAGCTCCTGACCGGCAAATTCGTCCAGGGTCTGGGGGCGCATGCGTTCAGCCAGGGGGGTTAGTTCATGGAGAGGGGTTTGGGGCTTGGCCATGATGCTCACGTTATCCTTGATTCTGCCAATATTCCCGGGAATGATGCACGGTTGACTCGATTGATGCCAGCACTTCCCGCAGGGCGGAGAAATTTTTGCTGTCATAGATCATCTTCCGGTATCTGGCGCTCTCCGGCAGTCCTTTGAAGTAACGGCCAAGATGATTCTTGATGCTGCCGGGCAGGTGGTCTGTCCGTAACCCCATCCCGATGAGTTCCAGATGGCGGGAAACACCATCCAGCAAAAGGGGAAGGCTCGTGGGTTTGCCGCCGGTAGAAAAGACCCAGGGGTTTCCCAGGGCTGCCCGCCCTATCATGATGCCGTCACAACCGCTCTGTTGCATCATTGCAAGTCCCTGGGCATGGGAGTGGATGTCACCATTGCCGATGACCGGGACGGATACCGCTTCTTTGACTGCTGAAATGACCTCCCAGTCGGCAGTCCCGGTGAATCCCTGCGCCCAGGTACGGCCATGCACGGTGATGGCGGCGACCCCGGCATCCTCTGCCATCCTGGCAAAGGAGACGGCCGAGAGATGACGGCTGTCCACACCGGTTCTGGTTTTTATGGTAACCGGAACCTTGCTGTGATCGATAACATTTCGA
>JAZDIS010000194.1:0-8388 GCA_043804705.1 Pseudomonadota bacterium
ATTGTTGAAATCATGGGCAATACCGCCGGCCAAGGTACCAATGGCCTCCATCTTCTGGGCCTGAAGAAGCTGGAACTCCAGCTTCTTCTGTTGACTGATGTCCTTGGCGAAATGGGCGATGCCGCTTATCTTTCCCTGGCCCGAATCATCCATGACCGGAGTGGCGGTCAGCAGAAAGGTCTTGTGCAACTCGGGATGAAAAATCTCCTGACTGTATGATTTCCGGTCGCGGGAAGCAAGATGCATTGCGCAGCCGGGACAGGGTTCGGGAATCCCCCGGAACACCTCGTAACAATAGCGGCCGACCAGCTCTGCCGCTGTTTTCTGCAAGATACGGCAGGTCGCCTTGTTTACCCTGGTCAGTCGCTGGGATGCATCCTGCAGGGTAACGATGTCATCCACTGCGTCAAAGGTCCGTTCCCACTCCCGTTGGGCCTCCCCCATACGTTCTTCGGCACAGCGGCGTTCACGAACTTCCTTGCGGAGCTGCTCATTTTTTTTGGAAAGCTCCGCCGTGCGCTCCACCACCATTTTTTCCAGATGATCCAGATACCCCTCAAGCTTTTCTTCCGCGGCTTTGCGCCCGGTAATATCCTGGATGATCAAGATGGCCGTACGCTGGCCGGCATCGACAATGGGCAGCAAGATCAAGGCAACCCGCCGCTCTTTCAGCAACAGAACTGCCTCCTCACCCAAGGCAATGGGCCGCTCACCGAGCGCGGCAAAACCCTTTTTCACTTCCTGCCGGGTGCTTCCTGCAAAAAAATCGAACAGATCCGTAGCGAGGATTTTTTCTTCCCGCGCGCCTAGGATGGCCGCTCCGGCGGCGTTGACATACACGACTCTCCCTTCGGCGGTGCACTCGACAATCCCCTCGCTGATATTGCCGAGGACAACCTCGAAATGCTTCCGCGAACTCAACAATTCCTTGGTAATTTCCCGCTGGTACACGCCTTCAATCCCAACAACCCCGGGAAGACCCAGAACTTCCTTGTTGTCGCGGGCGGTGAGCACCTGGGAGATATGCTGTTCAATGTCGCGGAAAGGCCCCTTGGCGATACAGGCATCGGCGCCGAACGAGGCCCAGTCGATCGTTTCCTCCGCAGCGATGGCGGAGAGGATGATGATACAGACATTTTTCAGCTCCGGCATGGAACGCACGATTCGGCACAGCTTATCGCCGCTGATATTGGGCATGACCAAATCCACAAACATAATATCCGGGACAAAATCAGTGAGCACGGCAAGGGCGGCCAGGCTATCAAGCGCGGTTTTCACCTCATAGCCTTTCTTGCCGAGGAAATTGCTCATGAGCCGAAGCATCAACGGCTGGTTGTCCACTACCAGAATTTTTTCATGCATGGCCGTCCCCAAAACTCAATGGCCGAGCGCCCTTGCCTCTCGGCTCTGAATGTTTCTTCGCCTCACCGCCCTTCCTGAATTTTAATTGTAGCACATCTTCCCTCGCCTCCTTGCGCTTAAAATGTACTCATCCCACTCCATTCCTGAAAACGGTACAGGGCGTACTGAAACGGCTTTTTCTCGGCAAATTCCTTGAAATCAAGGGAATAGACCCCAGCCTGGTTCTGCCAGATTCGCTCAAAATATCCACTTGCCTCCCGGACCACCTGCGAATCAGGAGGGGCCGTCACCTCAAGGCAGGCCTCCAGATTCAGGTCATCAAGATTCCTCCGGGTAAGATTTGCCGAGCCGCCTATGAGCACTGTCTGTCCGGGCAGGGAGATCATGGTCAGTTTGCTGTGAAACTGCTCGCCGTGCGTTCCATACCAGCGTACCCCGATCCTGCCCTGGGATTTTTCGACGAGCTCCTGGGCCACCGGCCGGTTGGGAATCCCGTTTTTTCTGCGGCCAAAGGCATCCTTGTTGGGATCAAGGAGAAGCCGCACCTCGGCCCCTCTGGCCGCCGCCGCAAGAAGCCCTTCGATAACCTCACGGTCGGAAAGATAGAACATGGCCATCCGCACCGAACCGCCACTCCCGCAACGGGAAAGAGCCTGTAGCAACCGCGTCTTTATCTTCCCCTCGGTGAGCAGACGCAACTGCACCTCGCCGGATTCGGGCCTGGGCGGGATCTCCCACCGGGGAAGAATCTCCCCGGAAAATTCCGCCACTGCCGCTTCCGCCTCGACAACATCCTGCACCGCCGCTCCCTGCACGACAAAGGCGATGTTCGAATGATAGGCGCTTGCATCATGGGGGTTGGCTGAGGCGATGAGCGCCTCTTTTTCACTGGCCACAACCTTGCGATGATTGGCCTTGAAGTTGAGCAGACTCAAATACCCCCGCATGGTCATGGCAGGGCCGTCCGGGGCAAAGGGCGACGGCAGCCAGCCGGCCCCCTTCGTGCCGAACCATTGGCAAAAAAGCCGCCACCAGGCGGAATAGATAAAGTTGGAATCGCGTAACCTGCTGGTATCCGTGTAAATGATCCGCACCCCGCCGGCCCGCAACTTTCTGAAATGTTCCGGCTCGTCCTGCCCGTAACTCCGGTTGATTACGTCGGTGATGAGCACGATGTCCACCTGGGGCGAACGCTGTTTTTTCTCAATCAGTCTGCCTGCCATCTCGTCGGACAGGGCTGGAAAATTTTCCCCTTGACCATGGACGCTGTTGAAGAGAAAAAGATCGAGCAGGATAAAACGCTCCGCCCCCTCGATGATCCGGCACATGCGCTTGAAAATGACCTGCTCGCGCACCGGCTGCCCGGCCCGCTGATAGGTGCAATCGGCCAGGAATTCGACCTCCGGCGCGAGACGCGGCACCCCTGCAAGCGAGACTCCCCTGGGCAGGGGCATCCCCAGTCCATACGCCATGAGGCCCAGCCAGGCAACCAGCGCGACAACCACCATGATCTTCAAGAGCTTCCCCCTCCGAAATCTTGTCTTCTCCATAAACATTCCTAAATACGATTACATCCAGTTGATAATTATGACGATTTTATAACGAGAAGAAAGGCTGAAGGGCCGAAGCTGGGGAGAAAAAACCGGCCCAGCTCACACCGTTGCCAGAAAGATATCCACCAGATTCGGATCAAAATAGGTTCCGGCCAGGGAACGAATGTGTTCGGCAACCTTTGCCGGAGGCCATGCCTCCCGGTACCGGCGGGCCGAGACCAGGGCGTCCCAGTTGTCGGCAATGGAAAAGATCCTGGCCGCCAGGGGAATCTGTTCGCCCTTCAAACCCCGCGGATAGCCGGTGCCGTCCCAGCGTTCATGATGGCAATAGGGAATATCAAGGGCCGGGCGCAGATACTGAATGGGAGAGAGCAGGTTGAAGGCAACGGCCGGATGCCGCCGCATGATCTGCTGCTGCTCTTCGCTGAGCGAGCCGGTATTCAGCAAAACGGCATCGGGCACCGCCATCTTGCCGATATCATGGAGCAGAGCGCCGCGGCGGACATGATCAAGCTCATCTTCCCGCATGCCCAGTGCGCAAGCCACCTTCAAAGTGAGCTCGGCCACCCGCTGGGTATGGCCCTCTGTTTCCGAATCACGCAATTCCAAAGCATTTGCCCAACCCTCGATGGTGGTATCGTAGGCCAGGGTCAATTCGACGTTGGAGTCCTGGAGTTTACTGAAAAGCGTCGCATTATCGATGGCGATGGCCGCCTGAATGGCCAGGGCATCAAAAAAATCGAGCCATTCCGGCTCGGCATCAAACCGCTGCCTGCAAAAAATCTCAAAAACGCCCTTAACCTGTCCTTTGGCAATCAAGGGCACCGCATAGTAGGTTATGAATTTTTCATTTTCGAGCAGCTCATACCGGACAAACTGATTGGGAAGCCCGGTAAGATCGGCTATATGAAAGACCCGCCGCTCATAGGCAGCAATCCCGGCGCCGCCCTCGCCAAGCCGCACCCTGGATTTCCGGATACCGAGTCCTGCAAAACCCCAGTCCGCCCCATGATCCAGGGTCTGGGTGTGGGCGTTGAGCAAAAGAATGGCCCCGGCATCCATTCCCAGTTGCGACACGGTCTGTTCCAGAAAAAGTTTCATGGTCAGCCGCAGGTCAAGGCTCGCGGTAATCACCACATCGATGGCGTGCAGGGTGGCCAGATGCTGGAGCCTCGCCCTGGCCCGGCCTTCCGCCTCAAGCCGGGCGGCAATCTCTTTTATAAGTTCCGTATTTTTTTGGACAAGAGAGGTGTTCGCCCGAACGGTTTCCTGGTCCGCCTCC
The DNA here is from genome assembly GCA_043804705.1 of Pseudomonadota bacterium. Lineage (GTDB taxonomy): Bacteria > Desulfobacterota > Desulfobulbia > Desulfobulbales > Desulfurivibrionaceae > Thiovibrio. The sequence continues at coordinate 4,198 of JAZDIS010000194.1, forward strand.
TGAACCTTGGCGATGGTGAGCCTGGACAGGCCGATGACCAGAAAAACAAAAAGGGAGCCACCGAGAAAAATCAGACCGGTGACGATTTCCACTGGAAAAACAAGCTGTCTGATCTGAATGACGATAAAGAAGAGGTACCCGGCAATAAAAAACACGATCAGGCCGGTCAGGGCCTGCCATTTTCCAGCAAGGGAAAGAGGAACCTGCCGCCGGGTCTGCACACAGAGACGCACCGCGGCAATCAAGAAAATTATCCCCGGGATTACCAGAATAGTCGACAGCAATTGACTCGGTGTCATACAGTTTCCCGACAGTGCAAAGATTTCCCCAGAGCCTCCCCGCGATTCTTACGCATCCCCCCCGGTTTGCAATCAGTGTACAGAGAGGAGACCTGAAAGTCAAAATCTCCGGGCATCGTTGCCTTTCAAGCATGACCGCCGGCCAAAGGGATTATTGCTTTTCAGCATGATTTCCCCTACCATGAAAATAGTATTCGTCTTTAATCTGTGGAATTGGTTCCGCAGCCAACTTGAGAAACAATACAGAAGAAAACAGCGCGCACATGCAACCGCAGCCACTGGTCATCGAATACCGCTTCCGCCTGCAGGACAACAGCGAAGAGCTGTTCACCGTCCGCCTCGATCCACAAACCCTTGAAACCCTGCCTGACCCCGCCGCCGCAGAGCCCTTGCCGGACTGGACGGCGCTCTCCTTCGCCCAGTGCGCCAGTTGCCCGTTGACGGCCTCATCCTCTCCCCGCTGTCCGGCCGCAGCCAACCTTGCCCCCATTGTCCGGCGGGGGGAACGGCTTATTTCCATTGATCTGGTAGATCTTCAGGTGACAACCGCCGAAAGGATAACCCGCCAGAAAACCACGGCGCAAAGGGCGCTCTGTTCCCTGATGGGGCTTCTCATTGCGGGAAGCGGTTGCCCGCACACCGCATTTTTAAAGCCCATGGCCCGCTTCCATTTGCCGCTGGCCAGCGAGGAGGAAACCATCTTTCGCGCCACGGCAACCTATATGCTGGCCCAATATTTTGTAAAAAACGAGGGAGGACAGGCGGACTTCAACCTGGAAAAACTGACAAATCTGTACCGCACCATGCAGGAGGTCAATCTGGCCATGGCAAAAAGAGTACGAAGTGCCTCAAAAACCGACTCGTCCGTCAATGCCATTGTGCTGCTCGACATGTACGCCAAGGCCCTGCCGTATGTGATCAAGCAATCTCTCGAAGAACTCCGCTACCTGTTCGATCCGTTCCTGAAAACAGTCGGTTCTTCAGAAAACCGCCCCTCTTCCTAGCGATGCCCCGCCCCCCAAAACGCCCTGTGTCCGGCCAGACAGCCGCGCCAGGACGCCGCAGGAAGTTCCACTGCTCCCATAGGACAAAACCAACAGGCCTCGGGTAATGCAATAGGCCCCCCCGGGCATGGCAAAGGACCCACTGTCAAACCGCCAGGCTATTTTGCGCTGCATATGAGGGCGCCATTCTTTCCGCCGGAAATTTATCACACAGGCGTGCTTCCAGTTCGTCGGCAGGCAGGGCTTTCGCGTAAAGCCAGCCCTGGAAGGCCTGGCAGTCATGTTCACGGAGAAAGGCAAGCTGAGTTTCCGTTTCGACGCCTTCCGCAACCAGCCCCAGATTCAAATTCCTTGCCAAGCCGATCACTGCCTGGACGATGACCTCGTCATCCCGGTCCATGCCGATATCCTTGATAAAGCTGCGATCGATCTTGAGCTTGGCAATGGGCAGTGCCTTGAGATAGGCCAGAGATGAATAGCCGGTGCCGAAATCATCAAGAGCCACGGAAAGTCCCAGGGCGCTCAGGCCTGCGAGCTGCTGGGCCGCGAGACCCACGTTCTCCATGGCTGCGGTTTCCGTGATTTCAATTTCGAGAAAACTGGTGGAAACGCCGGTTTCGGCAATGGTCGCCCGCACTTTCTCCACGAGATCGTGCTGGCGGAATTGCTGTCCGGAAAGATTGACCGCAACCCGGAGTGGGATACCGGCGGCCTCCCAGGCCGCGATTTGACGGCAGGCGGTGGCGAGCACCCAGTCACCCAGAGGAAGGATCAGGCCGGTGGCCTCGGCAATGGGAATGAACTGCGCGGGAGAAACATCCCCCAGCTCGGCGTCGCGCCAACGCAGAAGCGCTTCAACGCCGATGATTTCGCCGGTGGCAATATCCACCTGCGGCTGATAGTGGAGGACGAGGGAACCTTCCTCCAGGGCGTGCTTCAACCGGCCATGCATGTGCAGCTCTTCATGCAGCCGGAGATCAAGCTGGGGTGTAAAAAAGGCATAGGTGCCCCGGCCTGCCTGCTTGGCCTGGTACATGGCGACATCGGCATGGCGCAATATGGTTTCCGCATCCTCACCGTCCTGGGGAAAGATGGCAATACCCAGACTGCCGCCCGAGAATATTTCGAAACCGCCCTTGGTTATGACCGGCGCGGCAAAAACGCTGAGAATCTTGTCCACCACCCGGGTTGCTTCCTCGGGCTTCTTGATATCCGGAAGAATGACCACGAATTCATCTCCGCCGAAACGGGTCACGGTGTCTCCGTTGCGCAGCGCCCCGTGAAGCCGCCCGGCCACCTCGACAAGAAGTTCATCGCCCACCGCATGGCCGAAGCTGTTGTTGATCGCCTTGAAATTATCCAGATCAAGAAGCATGGCCGCCACCATCTTCCCATTTCTGGCCGCCTGGGTCATGGCCTGGTCAAGGCGGTCCTTCAGGAGAGTCCGGTTGGACAGACCGGTCAGGGAGTCGTGGGTGGCCTGGTGGAACATATCCTCCTCATAGCGCTTGCGCTCGGTAATGTCGCTCAGGATATGCAGGGAATGGCGGATGGCGCCGGCCTCATTGACGACCAGGATGTACTGCACATTATAGTGGCGTCCCCGATCCGCGACAAAGATCTCCTGCTCCCGGCCCTCGCCTTGGGCCAAAGTCCGCAAACAACCGAGTTCCGGGCCCGTTCCCTTGGGAAACACTTCATAATAACGCCGGCCGATGATCTCGGAAAGAGGCACTCCGGCGGCCCGGACATAGGCGTGATTACAGCGGGTTATCCGGTGGTCGGCCTCGTGGATGAACACCAGGTCGGAAATGGCGTCAAAGGTGTCCTCCCATTCCATCTTGGCCTGGACCACGGCGCTGCGGGCTCTATCGAGCCGGAGGATCGGCAACTGGACGCTCTCGACGAACATGCCTCGATAGAGCAAGAGATAGGCCAGCCCCTTGTGGATGTGCCCCAACATATTGGGCGTGTCCGCGGAGTTGACGCTGAGGGTAATGCAAAGCTCGTCGGCGATCAGCAGCATCAGAGCCGGCGCCAGCACCGCCATACCGGTGCTGGCCGGCAGGATACGCCGAAAAGCAAGGACGGCGAGAACAACGAGGGCGGCAAGATGGAGGCCGATCACCAGCTGACCGGCGTAAATTTTAAAGACGGCAACATGCTGCTCCATGTCGAAAACAGCGGAGAACCACTGGGGCGGCATGACGCACAGGAAGCCCCAGACCATGGCGTAGCCGAGGCTGGCGGCGAGCAACCACCGGCGCGGCGGCGTTTTACCGGCTGATCCGGCCAGAAACGCATAGACGAGCAGGGCCACGGCCGCAAGAAGACGGCCGGCGAATCCGAGGAGCATAGCCTTGTGCGGGGTATTCCGGGTAATAAAATCCGGCATGCCCGGGTAGGAGAGCAGGTGGAGAAAATCCAGCAGGCCCACGGCAAGAAAAGCGGCGGCCAGGATGATCGGTGCCGCGCCCCGCTGCTTGTCCGGGATATGGAAGCCGGTGGAAAAAACCAGAATGGAAACCAGCACCGCAAACATCTCCACCGCAACGTGAAAGGAGGTCGGAGAAACGCCGAAGTCCTGCAGCGAAATGGCGGGCAGTACAAGAGTTCCGCTCGAGACAAACAGCAGAGTCAGCAAGACGGTCAGGGCCAAGGCATGAAACAGGGCGCCAACCCAGGCGCTTGCCGATGATAGCGCCTGGCTCTCCATGGTTTTCATCGGACAAGGCTCTGTCGTTTGCAAACTTTACGACGTCATCAACGGTTTTCCTCTGCGCTTCGTATTGATCCTTTAATGGACCATTGACTATTTCAAGAGCTCGCTTCAAATTGCCGGCTTTGATACAAGGGACTAATTGTTCCTCTGCTATTTTGTAGAACTC
>JAZDIS010000195.1:0-2416 GCA_043804705.1 Pseudomonadota bacterium
CATGAAGCGGGTCGATCACCCACTTCTTGATCATGAAAAATGAGGCAAGGACAGAGATTATGATGATAACCACGGTGGACAACCCACCGAGAACCATCGATTTTTTAATTTTCTGAGTGAGCGCATTGTTGGTGTCGGTTATTTTCCCCTGCATCTGCCCCATGAGCGAATCAGAGGCCGCTTTTTCGCGTTTTTCGAAGGCAGCCGCCTCTGTGTCGATGTCATCAATGTAGACGCCCGTGCCGATGACCCATCCCCATTCCCGGAAAAGTCTCACGAAAGAGAGTTTGGGCTGCTCACTCGTAAGACCATCCTTGGTGGGTTTTGGCCAACTATAGTCAACAAAACCTTCTCCGCTTTTTTCGCACACCTGCACGAAGGCATTGAAAAGATTCTCCTTTTTGCCGAGTGCACAGTTGAACTTCTGAGCATCAAGCAGCTTGCCGTTGAGTTCCGGGACGGTCGGATGCATGATCATGGTGGCGAAGGGCTTGCCCATGTCGTTGATCCAGAAATAATCCTTGTTGTCCTTCCCGAAGCGAAGGTTCTTGATGATTTCAATTGCCTCAGCTTTGGCATTATTCTCTCCGAGCTTGCCTTGTTTAGCCTCGGAGTCGAGCTTCTCAAGGATGCCGTAAGCAATCTGAACATTGATCCGCAGGTGATCCTTGTGATCATCCAGGAGCTTTTGCCGATACTGTTGAATATCAGTAGAGATATCGGTCGCCTTCACCTGAACGATTTCGTCTAATTGGCCCTTAACCTCTGCCCGCATCGAAGAAAACAAGGTAAGCATCAGGATTCCGAACAGCAAAGCAGAAAAAAGAACCGCTCCGCCTACGAGCGCGACCATTTTTTTCAACAACCCGACTTTTTCTTTCATGAAAATATTCCTGTTGTAAATTTATTTGGCGATACTGTAGTTGTCGGCGTAAATCCTTCTTTTCCGCGTTGTTGCCGAGGGGGACACCCTGCCTCCAAGTCATCGAGAAAAGAGAGAGTCTTTCAGCTTCAGGAGGATTCTCTCATCTTTCCCGGCAGGTTGTCAATATCGGAAATGACTGTTCTGTTGCGGCTCCGTATGCCGCTCTTGCCATTCAGGCGGTAAGGGGTGTGTTGCCCCAACGGCTCAGGGCCAGCAGCAGGATGGTATGTTCTTCCGGAACAAAGGGGGCAAGCGCGTAGTCGCCATAGGCCGCTTCAAGGCGAAAGCCCTGGCGGACAAAAATTTCCTGCCATTGCGCAAATCCGTAACCGAGGATCTGGTAGGTGTACTCCCAGTCTTCGTTCGGCTGCTCTTTTTGGAAGCGCAGATGGTATCGTTCGATGATGTCCACCAGGCATGATTGGGGAGTGATGCTTTTCAAGATTTCCTTGATGACTTTTGCGCCGCCGGGACGGTCGAAGATTCGGAACTGGAAGCGTTTTTTGCCCTCCAGAGCCCGGAGGCCCTGGTCCGGGAGATAGAGCTGCAAGAGGAGGACGCCGTCCTGGGCAAGAAGGTGGTGGACCTGGCGCAAGCAGGCGTGCAGACCCTCCGGCTTGGTCAGAAGATTCAGGGTGTTGTATGGGGCGATGATCGCATCGAAGGTGTTGCGAAAGGCCAGGGCGGTCATATCCATGCAGGCATAGTGCGGCGCCGGTGCGGTTGCCGCGAGGTTCGCGGCGGCCAGCATTGGCAAGGAAAGGTCGATGCCGGTCAGCCGATGGCCGTCCGTAGCCAGGGCCCGGCTGACCCGGCCGGTGCCGCAGCCCAGTTCCAGAATGGTACAGGGGGGAGTGGGCAGGTGTCTGCGATAAAAGGCCAGATCTTCGCGGAAATTTCCCAGTTCCAGGTCGTAGAGGGCGGTGTAGCGGGCATGGTCATAGATGCGGCCGGTCCGGATATCCTGGGGCATGGCGCTTGGGCCTACAGGGCGGCCGAGCCCGGGGTGCGCGGAAAGGGGATCACTTCGCGGATGTTGGCCATGCCGCTGACGAACTGGATCAGCCGTTCAAAGCCCAGGCCAAAACCGGCGTGGGGCACGGTGCCATAACGCCGCAGATCCAGGTACCAGCCGTAATCCTCCGGGTTGAGTCCCATCTCCTCAAGCCGGCCGGCCAGCCTGTCGTAGCGTTCTTCCCGCTGGCTGCCGCCGATGATCTCTCCTATCCCAGGCACCAGGATATCCATGGCGGCCACGGTGGTGTTGTCCTCATTGACCCGCATGTAAAAGGGCTTGATGGACTTGGGATAGTCGCTGACGATCAGCGGCCGCTTGAAAACCTCCTCGCAGAGGTAGCGTTCGTGTTCCGACTGAAGATCCGTTCCCCAGGCCACCGGGAAATTGAAGGTCCTGCCGCAGGTCGTGAGCCGGTCGACGGCCTCGCTGTAAGTGATCCGGGCAAAGTCCTGTTCCAGCACCGCGGCCAGTCT
>JAZDIS010000196.1:0-5966 GCA_043804705.1 Pseudomonadota bacterium
CCCGGATCATGGGCCGTCAGGCGGCGGGGCATGCCTTTTTGCGCGCCGCGGTGGCAGGCAGGCAGGGGCAGACAGTGCATGCCTATACCCCGTACCGGCGCTCGGCCGAGGCCTTCGCCCAACTGGTGGCGGAGCTTGACCCCTCGGCCACGGCCGCCTGGGTGCCGGCCGACCGCCTGGACCTGCTGGCGCGGATCGGCACCCTCTATCTGCCCGGGCCAGGCTTGGACGATGCGGCCCGGCTGCGGCTGCGGGCCGGAGCCGCAGCCTATTCCCTGGCCGGGGTGACCCATACCACCGCTTCCCATGGCGCCATGGATGCGATCGCCGGCCTGCTTTCCGCGCCGGTGATGCCCTGGGATGCTCTGATCTGCACCTCCACCGCAGTGGCGGGCACGGTCAAGGTGCTGCTTGAGGCCGAGCTGGAATATCTGCGCTGGCGTTTCGGCAACACCCTGGCTGTGACCCTGCCGCAGTTGCCCATCATCCCCTTGGGAGTGCATTGCGGCGACTTTGTCTTTCCTCCGGCGGAGCGCAGCGCGGCCCGCGCCGCCTTAGGTATCGGGGAGGATGAGGTGGTGGCCCTGTTTGTCGGCAGGCTGTCTTTCCACGCCAAGGCCCATCCCCATGCCATGTATGCAGCCCTGGAGGCGGCGGCTGCCCGCACCGGCAAAAAAATCGTCCTCCTGCAATGCGGCTGGTTTGCCAATGAGGCCATCGAGCGCTCTTTCGGCGAGGGCGCCCGGCAGTTCTGCCCGGCGGTGCGCGCGCTGTTCCTCGACGGCAAGGAGGCCGGACACCGGCGTCAGAGCTGGGGCGCTGCCGATCTTTTTATTTCCCTTTCCGACAACATCCAGGAGACCTTCGGCTTGACCCCGATCGAGGCCATGGCCGCCGGGCTGCCGGTTGTGGTGACGGACTGGAACGGCTACAAGGATACGGTGCGCGATGGGGTGGATGGCTTTCGCATCCCCACCTGGATGCCGCCGCCCAATCTGGGCGAAGGCTTTGCCAGGGCGCACGAAGCCGGGGTGGAGAATTATGATTTTTATTGCGGCCTGAGCTGTCAAACCGTGGCGGTGGATGGACAGGTGCTGGCCGAGCGGCTCAGCGATCTGGCCGCCAACCCCGATCTGCGCAGGAGCATGGGCGAAGCCGGACGGCAGCGTGCCTGGGCGGAATACGAATGGGCGGTGGTGTACCGCCGCTACCAGGCATTGTACGGCCAACTGGCTGAGATTCGCCGCTCTGCGCCGGACAGCCCTGACTGGCGGAACCGGCTGGCTGCCGCGCCCCGAGCCGCAGCCAGCCGCCTGGACCCTTACCAAAGCTTCGCCCGTTATCCCACCGCCCAGATTCAACCCGGCACGCTGGTTTCCGCCGCTTCCGGGGCAAGCCGCAAGGCCTACGAGCAATTGAGGGAGCATGGGTTGTTCGCGTATGCGGTAAAAATATTGCCTGCGCCGGAGGTCGTGGAACGGCTGCTCGCCTCCTTGGGCCAAGGGGCGCGGACTGTGCAGCTGCTGGCGGAAGGGGCCGGGGTCGAGGTCGGCGTGGCAGTGCTGGCCGTGGCGGTTCTTGCCAAGATGGGCCTGGTTCGCCTGTCAGCTGAAGCCGCCTTGGCACCAGAGTAAATTGTTGGCACTGAGAACGAAAAACCATGCGCATCCTGTGTATCCATCAAAATTTTCCGGGCCAGTTCAAACACCTGGCCCCGGCCTTGGCCGCCGGTCCAGCCAATGAGGTGGTGGCTTTCACCATGCAGAAGAACGCGCCCGCCTTATGGCAGGGGGTGCGCGTGGTGCCCTACCAGGCAAGCCGGAACACCACGCCAGATATCCACCCCTGGGTCAGCGACTTCGAAACCAAGGCCATTCGCGGGGAGGCGGCTTTCCGGGCGGCGCTGGCTTTGCGGGCCGCGGGTTTTTCCCCCGAGGTGATCATCGCCCATCCGGGCTGGGGGGAGAGTCTGTTTTTCAAGGATGTGTGGCCCCAGGCGAAGCTGGGCATCTACTGCGAGTTTTTCTACCACGCGCAGGGGGCGGATGTGGGGTTTGACCCGGAGTTTCCGCCAGCCGACCCGGGGGATGTCTGCCGCCTGCGTTTGAAGAATGTGAATAACCTGCTGCACTTCGAGGTGGCCGATGCCGGGATATCGCCTACCCACTGGCAGGCGTCCACCTTTCCCGAGCCGTTTCGCGACAAGATTACCGTGGTGCATGACGGCATCGACTGCGATGTCATTGGCCCGAATCCGGCCGTGAGCCTGACGATTGACGGCAATCTGAAACTGAGCCGCGAGGATGAGGTGGTCACCTTTGTCAATCGCAATCTGGAGCCGTATCGCGGCTATCATATCTTCATGCGCGCCCTGCCGGAGATCCTGCGCCGCCGGCCCAAGGCCCGGATATTGATCGTCGGCGGAGACGATGTCAGCTATGGTGTCCGCCCGCCCGGGGGAGGGAAGTGGAAGGAGATCTTTGCCAATGAAGCGCGCGCCCGGATTTCCGAGGCGGATTGGGCGCGGGTTTATTTTTTGGGCAATATCCCCTATGAGTATTTTATTCCCCTGTTGCAGCTCTCCACCGTCCATGTGTATCTGACCTATCCCTTTGTCCTCTCCTGGAGCCTGCTGGAAGCGATGAGCGTCGGTTGCGCCATTGTGGCCGGCGATACCCAGCCGTTGCGGGAGGTGATCCGCCACAATGACACCGGGCGGTTGGTGGATTTTTTTGAGCCGCGGGCGCTGGCGGCGGAAGTGTCGGAGCTGCTGGGCAATCAGGAAGAACGGGCGCGGCTCGGCGCGAATGCGCGCGGGTTCGCCCGGGCCAATTACGACCTCAAGACGGTATGTCTGCCCCGGCAGCTTGAGTGGGTGAGGAGCCTGGCAGAGAAGAGCGGTTCAGGTTCTTGATCCGGCAGGCTCGTTTTGCTCAGTTCATGGCAAAGGGAAAGATGCCGCTCACTGTAATCGGCACCGTGAAGCTGCCGAAGCTGCTGGCCGAGACCTGGGGTGAGCCGCTGAAGGAGAAGGGGAGCTGGCTGATCGAACCGGCGGAGTCCACGGGGACGTCGATCAGCATATCGCCGCTGTAGGCAACCGTTACGCCGCCGGTGGCTCCCTGCACAATCTCGCCGTAAGTCCCGGCAAAAAACAGCGCCCCGTTATCCTGGAAGAGACTGCCGCCGAAGTTGCCGTTCAGGGAAAAGCTGATCGGCACCGACATCGGAATACCCATGTAAGTGATATTGGCCGTGAGGGAAATGGGTGAGGAGCTGTATGTCCCGGTGGCGTGCCCGTTGATGACCGAGCTGCCGTCCGCCTGGGGCACCACATTGGCGACCCATTGGCCGGCAACAGTCATCGTGGTGCTGATCGTCTCGTTGATCCCGAATTGCGGCAGGTTGACCGGCACATTCAAGGCCAGTGTGCTGTTCAGGGGGCCGCTCAACTGGCGGTCGGCGGGAAGCTGGGTGCCGCTGTAGAGGGAGGTCGAGGGCAGCTCCAGGTTGACCGTAATCGCGTAAGGCCGGGTCTGGCCGTCGGCCACGACGCTGTCGGCAATAAAGGCCTGCCATTGCAGCCCCCCGAGGTGGGTGAACTGAATCGAACGGGGCGTGGCATTGGCCGGGTCGGTGTAGGTCCCGCTCAGGGTGCCGGTGCCTGTATCGTACGTAGCGGAATAGTTGATGTGTACACCCAGGCCGCCGGTGCAGGAGGCGGTGCCGGTGACCGTGGCCACGATGTTGCCCTGGGCATCGGTGCTGACCGCGACATCACCGGAAACCGCAGCCTGCGGAGAAACCTGCTGGCCGGTGGTATCCGTGACCCAGCCGCTGATATCGCCGATCATCGAGCCGACCAGATCCTCGGCTGCGGCCGGAGAGGCGAGACCGATCCCGGCCAAAAAGACGGTTCCCCAACAAAAAGACCGTAGCCGCCGTAAGGTGCGCATCGAGCAAAAGCCCATCGCCGGCCCCCGTTTTTTGCCCATTTTGCACGGGAACAGCGGGAGGAGAACGGCAGCGGCCCGGAAGGAAATGTTTGCGAAGCTCTTTTTCATGGTCGATTTCCCCTTATGATTGTATAGACTGCACGGGTTAACTCTCTGCTGTGCATATTATAGTATACAATTACCGCGTTTTTTTGTTTTTGTTTTTTGACATCCCCCAGGGCTAGGCAGCAAGTTGTTTCAGCACCGGGCCGATACGATGCCAACGGGGAGAACGGTCCCCGTATTTGCAAGGAGCTGCCAATGATTTTTACCCCTCTTGTCAGCCGTTATGACGGTGGCGGGGCAGTCAATGACGATGAATGGCCGGGGGTGGCCCGGATCCACGATGGGCTGATCTCCGGCTCGGGGGTGCTGTTAGCCTCAGGTCTGCATCTTCTTACCGTTGCCCATCTCCTGGATGATTTGGTGCTGTCCGGTAGCTCGGTGGTGTTCGAGACCGCCGATGGTTCTGTTTCCCGCCGGATTCAGGCGCTGGAGGCTTATCCGGAGGTAGTGCTTGACAGCCGGGGTGTTTGGCATGATCTGGCCCTGGTCACCCTGGAGCAGGCGGCTCCCTTGAGCGCAGACCGCTATGGCCTGTACAGGGGGAGCGACGAGCCGGGACAGAGCGCCACTCTGGCGGGGTATGGTCAGGCGCAGGATATCTGGGGGGTTGCCCTGCCCGAGGCCGAAGCAACCCGGAGGGCCGGAGAGAACACCATTGACGCCATCGGCACTGCGCTTGGGCTGTATGGCTGGCAGGGAAGCCTTGCCGGCCAGTTGTTCTATGATTACGACGATGGCACCAGCGCGCGGGACGCCATCGGCGATCTGCTCGGGGTTGCGAACCTTGGGCTGGGGGGCGGCGAGGCTATGATCACGCCGGGAGATTCCGGCGGCGGTCTGTTTGTCGAACACGGCGGAGAGTGGCTGTTGGCCGGGATCAACAGCTTTGTCACCCGCTGGCCGGCGACGGATATCGACACGGAGTCGAACGGATCGGTGGGCGACATTGGGGTGGCGACTCGGGTGAGCAGTTATGCGGACTGGATCGAGACCCGCACCGGCCAGTCCCAGACGCCAAGCGCCGATACCTCCGTCCCTCCGCTCAGCGGCGCTGTTCCCCGTCAGGTCCAGGAAGGGCAGGGGGTGTGGTTTCTCGTCCAGTTGCCGGGGCCGGCCACCCAGGTTGCCACGGTGGATTTTTCGACCCGGGACGGGAGCGCCATTGCGGGAGAGGATTACATCTCCACCTGCGGGACCCTTACCCTCGGGATGGGCGAACGGTGGGCCAAGATCTGGGTGCAAACCCTGGCAGACAATCTGGCGGAGGGGGACGAGATTTTTTCCCTGGCGCTCACCAATCCCCAGGGTGCGGTCTTTCCTGACGGGCAGAGCGAACTGACGGCGCAGCGCACCATTCTCGACGATCTGACCCTGGCGGGCGTGACCCAGCTGGCTGAGGAGCTGTTTGCCTGAAAGGGTGTAAGCGGTTCGCTGCAGGGGGGGAACAACAAGGATAAACAAAAAAAAGGGTTACGACGATTGCCGTAACCCTTTGAATTTGTTTGGCTCCCGGGGAGGGATTCGAACCCCCGACAGGGTGATTAACAGTCCGTTAAATTTAACTTCCCTCATCGTCACAGAAGATCATTTATCTGTTGACATTAAGCACAAAATCCGTAAGCACGGCGTTAAGTTCGATCAATATTATGCCATTCGCTACCAGAAGGATGGCAAGCGCCAGGAAGAAGGTTTGGGCTGGGCAACCGAAGGTTGGAGCGCCGAACGGGCGAGCGAGGAGCTTGCTCGGCTGAAACGGGCTGCCCGGATCGGTGAAGATCCACAAAGACTCCGAGAATCTCGCGAGATTGAAGAAGTGCGGCGGCTCGAAGAAACCCGGCAGCAAGAGGCTGACCGGCGGGCGGCCATCACCTTTGCGGAGTTCTTTGCAAGCGCCTATTTCCCCCA
>JAZDIS010000197.1:0-2072 GCA_043804705.1 Pseudomonadota bacterium
TGCTGGGGTGCCTGGTTCTGTTGGTGATGGTGCTGATTCCGGGCATCGGTGGCAGCGCCGGAGGCGCCTCGCGCTGGATAAGGCTGCCCGGCTTCAACCTGCAGCCTTCCGAGATCGCCAAGATCGCGCTGATCATGTACATGGCCTACTCACTGGACAGGAAACAGGACAAGATCAAACAGCTCGGAGCCGGATTCGTTTCCTACATGCTGATCCTGCTGGTGCTTTTGGGACTCCTGCTCAAGCAGCCGGACATGGGCGCGGCGCTGACCCTGGCCGCGGTGGCGATGATCATGCTGTTCGCCGCCGGTACGCGCCTGGTGTACATCATTTCGATTTTTCTGATGTCGATGCCGTTTCTATACTTCCTGGTGATGAACGTGGCCTACCGCAAGCGTCGTATCATGGCGTTTTTGGACCCGTGGCAGGACCCCCAGAACAGTGGATTCCAGATCATCCAGTCCTGGCTGGCGCTCGGCACCGGCGGAGTTTTCGGTCAGGGGTTGGGCGAGGGCAAACAGAAACTCTTCTATCTGCCGGAAGCCCATACCGACTTCATCCTCTCTGTGGTTGGCGAAGAGCTTGGCTTTCTGGGCGTGATCGTGATCATCGGCATGTTTTTCCTGCTGGTACAACGCGCGATGCGCATAGCCGTGGCGGCGCCCGATGCCTTCGGCCGTTTTCTGGCGCTGGGTATAGCGGTGCTGTTCGGCATCGAGGCCACCGTCAACATGGGGGTTGTCACCGGCATGCTCCCCACCAAGGGACTGGCGCTGCCATTCATCAGTTACGGCGGAAGTTCATTGATCATCAGCCTGTTTGCAGTAGGCATACTCTTAAACATTTCATCGGGACTGAAGATTTCCTCCATCAGCCTGAAGGAGGAAAAATGAAACTGGTCATTGCGGGAGGCGGCACGGGTGGACACCTGTTCCCCGGCATAGCGGTAGCGGAAGAGTTTTTGGCGCGTGATCCGGGCAACGAGGTTCTTTTTGTCGGAACCGAACGGGGCATTGAAGCTCGTGCGGTGCCTGCCGCCGGCTACAGGCTGGAGTTGATCTCCGCGGCCGGCATCCGTGGCAAGCACGGCTTGACCCAGTTTGCCGGCATCGCCAAGATGATCTATGGCTATGCCCAGTCACGCAAGGTACTGAAAGAGTTTCGCCCCGACCTGGTGCTGGGTGTCGGCGGTTATGCCTCGCTGCCGATGGTGCTGGCGGCTCGCGGCATGCGCATTCCGCGCTTCATCCACGAACAGAACGCAATACCGGGACAGACCAACCAACTGCTGTCCAGGTTCGCGGACAAGGTCTTCATCACACTGGAAGAGTCTGCCAAATACTTCCCCAAGGATTCGACACTGCTGACCGGCAATCCGCTGCGACGGCAGATACTGGACATGGTGGAATCGGTAAATTCCTCCCATCCTACCCTTGATAATGGAGGAGAAAAACTCCCTCCCTTTCAAGGGGAGGGTCGGGGAGGGGATGGGTTGTTTCGCTTCAGTCTCCTGCAGTACGTCACTGTTCCAAAACCTCAGACCGCGAAAACCGAATGGAGAGAGAAAAACCGGGACTCTTTCCCGTTACGATGGCGTTTTCGATGCTCTTTTTGCGAAAGAAGGCCGGATCGGCAAACATCTCCGTTTTGCGGAGATGTCAAGATCATCTGAAATCAACAGCCAGGGTGTAGCGCTGGAAGCTCCTGGCTTCCGCATTCTCGGAGGCTTCAATTTCGACGATATGGGCTCCCTTCGCTTCCTTACGAATCTCCCATCGGATAAGACCTGTTTTCGAATCGATCTCCATGCCCTTGGGGCCTTTCTTCAAAGAGAAGATAATCGGGTCGTCATCCGGGTCAGTGGCCTTGACCTCGTAGGTGTAGAGAGCCCCTGTAACAGAAGTAGGGGGGGAGGACACAATCATGGGTGGGCTATTGGATATGATTACTGGGTCCGACTTCTTGGGCTTTCCCAGAACTTCTCTGTCATCGGGAGTCACCATAACTGAAATGGAATCTCCTTTCCTGAACCGTCCCCGCCCCAGGACATCTGACCTCTCTTCGGTTAGAAC
>JAZDIS010000198.1:0-5228 GCA_043804705.1 Pseudomonadota bacterium
TTCGGCAAGGTGCTCCCTGATCAGCAGACCATTGCTGAGTACAGCCACATGGATCTTCGGGTCTCCAAGCAGTTGGGCCACCATGCCGGCAAAACCAGGATAGACAAAGGGTTCGCCCCCGGTGAAATAGAAGAGGGTGCAGCCCAGGGTCTTGGCCTCGGCGAGACCTTGGGCCAGGTCTTCCCGGGGCAGGGTGGCGCCCTGGGCCGGAGAGGCGGCAAAGAGACAGTGGCGACAGGCCAGATTGCAGCGGTCGGTGAGATGAAACCAGCATTCCTTCAGGCTGTTCAGTGTGAGCTGCGGGTAGCGGCCCTGGTACGGGGAGATTGGCCCGCCGGCAAGCTGGGAAACAAGCCGCGTTGCCGCAAGCATTCGCCCGCCGAGGGTTTTTTCGCAAAGCGCGTTGCCGGCCAGGGGATTTCTTCCCTGTTGCAGATCCTGCAGCAGACAATCAGTCTCATGATCCGGCACGAACCAGTCCGGCTTTTCCGGCTGCACATACACCGGGGTTCCATCCTGCTCCAAGCGTTGCCATTCTTCAAACATGCACGGGTCTCCCTGGGCTTTTATCTGGAATTTAATGATTTGCTTCAATGTAACGCACAAGCGCGATGGAAGCAAAGAACAAAACAAAAAACTTTGGAGCCGTTACGGGATAACCATCGCCGTTATCGCTGCTGCCGTTCTTGCCATTGTAATGCCATGTTTATTTTGTTACAAAACGGCTTGGCGTCTTGTCGCCGTTGCGGTATGACGAGAGGCTTTTTGAAAAAAAGGAGGAGCAATGGCGGAAGAGCGAACCACCCTGCGCACACGGATTCTTATTGCCCGCGATGGCCTGCCCCGGGAAGAACGGCAGCGAAAAAGCCGAATCATTACCGAACGCCTCCTGGCCCTGCCGGAGTTTGCCGGAGCCCGCAGCGTTTTTGCCTATGTCAGCTTCCGGAGCGAGGTGGAAACCCTGCCCCTGATCGCGCATTGCCTGCAAAAGGGCATGATGGTGAGCGCGCCCCTGACCCTGGCCGCGGAACACCGGCTGCTGGCCTATGCCATCACCGATCCGAGCCGGGATCTTGCCCCCGGCTATTACGGCATCTTGGAACCGGCGGAGGCATTGCCCCTGGTGGACCCCGCCTCCATCGAAGTGGTGGTGACGCCGGGCAGTGTCTTTGACCTCATGGGAGGTCGGCTGGGGTACGGTGGCGGCTTTTATGACCGCTTTTTGCAGGCTGCGGCGCCGCAGGCCCTGCGGATCGGCCTGGCCTACGATCTTCAGGTCGTTGAGGCCGTTCCCCTTGAAAGCCACGACCAGCAGCTCGATTATCTCATCACCGAAACACGGACCATTCATCTTGTGAGAAAAACGCCATGCACAGAAAAACCGCAGTCCTGAAGGATCCGCTCTTTCTTGAACACGATCCGGGCTACGATCACGTGGAAAGCCCGGAACGCCTGGCCGCCATCTACCAGGCCCTCGCCCGGCCGGAAGAGGCCGAGGCCTTTTTTTTCCCCGAATGCGAGCCTGCCGTCTATGCCGATCTGGCCTTAAATCATACCCCGGAGTACATCGAACGGGTAGCCGAGACGGCGGGCAAGCAGTTCGACGTGCTTGACCCGGACACCCACACCTCTCCCCGCTCCTACGAGGCGGCGGTACTGGCGGCCGGCGCGGTGATCACCGGCCTCAAACTGGTGGCCGCAGGCCAGGCCGACAATGCCGCGGCCCTGGTTCGTCCGCCCGGACACCATGCCGAGGCGGACCGCGCCCGAGGCTTCTGTCTGTTCAACAATATCGCTATCGGTGCCCGCTATGGGCTGAAACATCTCGGTATGGAGCGGATCCTGATCCTCGACTGGGACCTGCACCACGGCAACGGCACCCAGCACTCCTTTTATGATACCGACCAGGTTCTCTACTGCTCCACCCACCAGTTTCCCTTTTATCCTGGGACCGGCTCCCTCAAGGAAGCCGGCGCGGGCAAGGGCGAGGGCTACACCCTCAATGTGCCGTTGCCGGGCGGCCAGGGCGACCAGGATTTTGCCCGGATCATGGACGAACTGGTTGTTCCGGTTGCCCGCCGGTACAAGCCGGATTGCCTCATGATTTCCGCCGGCTATGACACCCATGTCTCCGATCCCCTTGGCGGCATGGCGGTTACCACCGCAGGTTTTGCCTATATGACCAGGGTTATGGCCGCTCTGGCGGCGGAACTCTGCAATGGGCGGCTGGTGCTGGTGCTGGAAGGAGGGTACAACCTGCAAGGCCTGACGGACGGCGTGCTGGCCAGCCTCCACGAAATGGCGGGGGAGGGGGGTATGGACGCCGCCGCTCTCAACGTCCCGGCCCAGGCAAAAAGACCCCTGCCGCCACTGGAAGCGGCCCTTGCCGCGGCAAAAAAATACTGGACTTTTTAAGGGAAAATCGGTGTTATAAGGTTGCGGTCGGCGCAGGCCATTTCGTACACATACTTTCTAGGATCTATTTCACTATGGCACAGGCAAAAATCCTCATCGCTGACGACGACACCCTGGTTCGGGAGGCCGTCTACAAAATACTCTCCATGTTCGGCCATACGGTTGTGCCCTGCGCCAGCGGTGAAGAGGCTCTGGTCGCCCTGAACGGAGATTTCGACCTCATCATCCTTGACATCAACATGCCCGGCCTGGACGGCTTTGAAACCCTCAAACTCATCAACGACCGCAATTACGGGATTCCGGTGATCTTTCTCACCGGCGCGGGCTCCATGGAGTACGCGGTCAAGGCCATCAATCTGGGGGCCTACGATTTCATCCCCAAGCCCATCGAAGATCTGGACATCTTCAACATCAAGGTCAAGAGGGCCATCGAAAAACGGATGTATGTCGTTCAGGAGAGGGCCTACAAGGAAAACCTCGAAACCGAGGTGCGCAACAAGACCCGTGAACTGGCGGAAAAGAATCGCCTGCTGGAAGAATATAACGAAGATCTGGAAGTCTCCACCTTAAACACCATGCTCACCCTGCAAACCGCCCTGGAAGAAAAGGACATGTACACTGCCGGGCACACGACCCGGGTCACTCTGCACGCCATGAGCATCGGTCAGGCCCTGCGCTTGGACCAGAAAGAGATGGTCGTGCTGGAGCGGGCCTGCAAGGTTCACGACATCGGCAAGCTGGTGGTGGATGTCAATTACATCCGAAAACCCGGGCCGCTCTCCGACGAAGAATGGCTCCTCATGAAAAAACACCCGGAGATCGGGGCCAACATCATCACGCCCCTAGCCTTCATGCAGCAGGAAATATTCATCGTCCGCCACCACCACGAGCGTATGGATGGCAAGGGCTATCCCGACGGACTGGGCGGTAATGACCTGAATCTGTTGACCAAGATCATTACCGTGGCGGACAGCTATGACGCCATGACTTCCAAGCGCAGCTACAAACAGAACCTGGAGCTCAATGATGCCATTGCCGAGCTGCATCGCTGCGCCGGGAGCCAGTTTGATTCCGATGTGGTGCAGGTCTTTGTTGAGGTTCTCGAAAGCCAGGGGAAATTTGCCGCAAGTTAATCCCTCTTAACATCGCGGCCGGATTCGTTAAATTTATGTTGCGGACCTGTCAGGGATTGTTGAAATCGCAAGAAGCCGCGATTACAACGGTTATTGCTTGGTACTCTTTGAATTACTGTCATGGACCTGTGTGTTTCTGGGGTCGTTACGAGACCATCAGGGATTGACTTGCCCCGCTGAATGCGTTACAAAACAAGGCATGAAAATCACCCCGAAAGAAGTACGATATGTCGCTCAACTGGCAAGGCTTTCGCTGTCGGAGGCAGAGGTGGCAGAAACCACCCTGCAGCTGGATGGCATTCTGAGTTATGTGGAAAAACTGGGCGAGTTGGACACCACCGGCGTTTTGCCCACGACCCATGCCCTGGCTGTCCGTAATGCCTTCCGCGAAGACGAGGTCCGTCAATCCCTGGTCCAGCAGGAAGCGTTGGCCAACGGCCCGTTGGCCAACGGCAAAGCCTTCGTGGTGCCCAGGGTTATTTAGTTAGGAGCTGTTACGAAATAATTACTGCGTATCTGCCCGTTACGGACCTCCTTTCCGAGGTCCGTTTTTTTGGTGAAATCGTAAGAAGCCACGATTACAACAGGGATCACTCTGTAATTCTTTGAATGTATGTCTCGGATCTATATCTTCTTCTCTTTATTACACGAGAGCATCTTTAATTAACACTCCCCGCCTCAGCGGCAGGTATCCTAGAAAATCAGCAGCGGTACTGTAAATTATGGAACTCCACGCCTTAACCATTCATGCCTTGCAGGATATCCTTGCCAAGGGGGAAATCTCCTCCCTGGAGCTCACCAGTTCGGTGCTCGACCGGATCGCTGCCGTGGAGTCCAAGGTCAACGCCTATATCACTCTGGACCGCAACGGCGCCCTGGCCCAAGCCGCGGCTGCGGATGCCAAACGCCAACGGGGTGAGGGCGGCAGCCTTTGCGGCATTCCGCTTTCCATCAAGGATGTTCTCTGCACCAAGGGCTTGCGCACCACGGCCGGATCCAAAATCCTCGAATCTTTCATTCCTCCCTACGACGCCACGGTGGTGGCAAGGCTGCGGGACGCCGGCGCGGTGATCCTCGGTAAGACGAGCATGGACGAGTTTGCCATGGGGTCTGCCAACGAGAACTGCGCCTACGGGGTGCCGAAGAATCCCTGGGACCTCGCCCATGTCTGCGGCGGCTCCAGCGGCGGTTCGGCAGCCTCGGTGGCGGCGGACGAATGCATCGCCTCCCTCGGCTCGGACACCGGCGGCTCCATCCGCCAGCCAGCCTCCCATTGCGGCATCGTGGGGATCAAGCCCACCTACGGCAGGGTTTCCCGCTTCGGCCTGCTGGCCTATGCCTCCTCCCTGGATCAGGTCGGGCCGCTCACCAAAGATGTGCGCGACGCCGCCATCATGCTGGGGGCCATCAGCGGCCATGACCCGCGGGATTCCACCTCGGTCAACCAGCCGGTACCGGACTACACCGCAGCCCTGGTTCCCGATTGCAAGGGTCTCACCATCGGCATCCCCAAGGAATACTTCGGCGCCGGGCTCGACCCGGAGGTGGAACAGGCGGTGCGCAAGGGAATCGCCCTGCTCACCGAGGCCGGGGCCAAGACCGTGGAAATCTCCCTGCCCCACACCGAATACGGGGTAGCGGCCTACTACATCATCGCGCCGGCCGAGGCCAGCTCCAACC
>JAZDIS010000199.1:0-2974 GCA_043804705.1 Pseudomonadota bacterium
GCGCGATGACGCGCTGCGTGAACGCCAGCAGCTTGCTCTTGCGCTCGTCCGGCGTCCAGTCGATCCAGGAGATCTCGTTGTCCTGGCAGTAGGCATTGTTGTTGCCCTGCTGGGTCCGCCCGAATTCATCGCCCGCCACCAGCATCGGCACCCCCTGGGAAAGCATGAGGATGGTGGCAAAGGTTTTGATCCGCCGCTGCCGCCGCCCTTCGATGGTTGCATTGGCCGTCGGCCCTTCGCTGCCGCTGTTCCAGCTGAGATTGTCGTTGCCGCCGTCCCGGTTGTCTTCGCCGTTGGCCAGGTTGTGCTTGCCGTTGTAGCTGACCTGATCGTACAGGGTGAAGCCGTCGTGGCTGGTGATGAAATTGATGCTGTTGCGCGGGGAGCGGCCATCGTCCTGGTAGAGGTCGGCGCTGCCTGCGATGCGGGTGGCGAGCGGGGCCACCATGTCCTCATGTCCGCAGAGAAAACGGCGGACATCATCGCGGAACTTGCCATTCCATTCGGCCCAGCGCTGGTTGGTGGAAAAGCTTCCTACCTGATAGAGGCCCGCGGCATCCCAGGCTTCGGCAATAATCTTGGTGTGGGCGAGGATCGGATCCTCGGCGATCTTCTCCACCATGGGCGGGTTGCTCAGCACGTTGCCCTGCTGGTCGCGGCCCAGGACGCTGGCCAGATCGAAGCGGAAGCCATCCACATGCATCTCGATCACCCAGTAGCGCAGGCAATCCATGATCAGATGCCGGACCAGGGGATGGTTGCAGTTCACCGTGTTGCCGCAGCCGGAGAAGTTGAGATACTCCCTGCTCTGCGGATCCAGCAGGTAGTAGATGATGTTGTCCAAGCCTCTGAAGCTGATGAGCGGACCGTTGCCGCTCCCTTCCGCCGTATGGTTGAAGACCACGTCGAGAATCACCTCGATCCCGGCCCGGTGAAAAGCCTTGATCATTTCCTTGAACTCCCGGACCTGGTTGCCGTTGCGGCCATTGACCGCATAGGCGGCCTTGGGGGCGAAAAAGGAGATGGGGCTGTAGCCCCAGAAATTTTTCAGCCTCTCCCCGGTGAAGGGGTTGCTGTTGGTGAGTTCTAGTTCGTTGAATTCGGTGACCGGCAAGAGCTCCACTGCGGTAATGCCGAGTTTCTTGAGATAGGGAATCTTCTCCGCCAGTCCCTGGTAGGTGCCGGGATGGGGTACGCTGGAACTTGCATGGCGGGTGAAGCCCCGGACATGGAGTTCGTAGATGATGCTCTGTTCCAGGGGTTTGTTGAGGGGCCGGTCGCCTTCCCAGTCAAAGTCGTCGCCGATGATGCAGCACCGTCGCTGGAAGGCGCTCAGCGGGCCGCAGAGGCCGGTGCGGCAATAGGGCACCCCCCATTCGGAGCCTCCGGTAAGGGCCTTGGCATAGGGGTCGAGCAGTAAATTTTTTTCGGAAAAAAAATGTCCTGCGCCCGTGGGGTCGTATGGGCCCGACATGCGGTAGCCATAGCGGAGATTGGTGTCAAGGCCGTGGAGCAGGATATGCCAGATATTGCCGGTCCGGTTGATCTTGGGGTCAAGGGAGATCTCGGCGCAGGGATTTTCCGTGCCGGATTTGAAAAGCACCAGGGTTACGGCCTCCGCGTGCCGGGAGAATACGGCGAAATTGACTCCCTCCGGTTTCAGGAATGAGCCCATGGGCAGGGGGTATCCGGCGCTGGTGGTGAATTTTTTTTTGTTCATGGCATAATTTTCCTTGCAGGGAAAGAAAAGTGCAACTATTATTGATAATAATTACTAGTTTGAAAAGGGCAGTTGTTTGATTATATCGTGTTCCGCGCAAGGAAGGAACTAAAACCGAGGAGGTGTGCTATGGGATTAGCGGACAAGTTGGGTATGGCCGGACACCATCTGGCAATTGACTGGGATATCACGCCCTCGGATACCTTTGCCATGTTTGAAAGCTGGGGCGGGAAGGATCAGGAGCGGATCCGCAACAACGCGGAGCTCCACTATTATTTTTATATTGATAACTGGAATGCCCCGGCCAAGCTCTGTCTGATGGAGCGGGGTGTCAAGCATGCCAAGATTCTTGCCCACATCGACTGCCCGCAGGAGATGCTGGAAAAATGCGTGGCCCGGCAGGGCACGGACATGCGCGACAAGAGCTACGCCATCGACGAGGGGATCAAGCAGTGGCTGCTGGAAAAAATCATCGAAAGCGAAGATTCCTCCAAGATTGCGCTGGTGGACAACTCCGTGGCGCAGGAGGCCATGGAGACCGGCCTGCCGAAGAAGGGCGCCCCTCTGCCGGCCCTGGAAAAAATCAGCCTGCGTGCCGTCGGCATCGTACTCACTGAGCAGGAAGTGGCAGGCCTGGCCGCGCACCATAATTTTTATGACAGCAGGCATAACCCCCAGGGTAATTTCAGCAACGCCTTGGTGGACAACGGAGACGGCCTGACCGTTATCGACCAGGCCACCGGGCTCATGTGGCAACGCGGCGGCTGCGATCTGACCACCAGCCGCAACGTGCAGAAATATGTGGCCCAGCTCAATAGCCGGCGTTTCGCCGGATTTGCCGACTGGCGGTTGCCCACCATGGAAGAGGCCTTCTCCCTTCTGGAGCCACGGGTGAATGAAAAGGGCGCCCATCTCCATCCCTGTTTTTCCAGGGAGCAGCCCTTTATTTTTCTCGCTGACCAGCGTAAACCCGGCGGGTATTGGTTTATGGATTTCAAGCAGGCCACGGCGTTTTGGGCCTCGGGCTCCATTCCCGGCGGGTTCGGCAGGGTGTGCCGATCCGTCTGAAACAGAAAAATGCGATGCCCACAACGAAAAGGGCCGCCCAAGGGCGGCCCTTTTCTTTGTGGGCATCGGGGCAAGCCGGAGCAACAAATTCTTGCAATTTATCCGGACCGGTTATAAAGAATCTAAGAGGTTGAAATGGATATCACGTCTTCCCGTCAGCATTTTGGCGGGAATTTTTTATTGAAA
>JAZDIS010000200.1:0-2038 GCA_043804705.1 Pseudomonadota bacterium
GTTTATCGCCCGTTACCGCAAGGGGGCTACCGGGTTGCTGGATGAAATCCAGATCACCGTCATTCGGGACCGGCTCCTGCAACTGAGCGAACTGGACAAACGGCGGCAGGCGATCATTGCCTCTTTAAGCGAACGGGAGCTGCTGGAGCCGAAGCTGCACCAAGCCCTCCTTGGCGCCGCCAACCTGACCATCCTTGAGGATCTTTATCTGCCGCACCGGCCCAAGCGGAGAACCAGAAGCAGCATCGCCATGGAAAAGGGGCTGGAGCCCCTGGCCCGCGCCATCTTCCGCCAGGATCAAGCGCCGCTTGCCCCGGAAAAATATATCGACCCGGAAAAAGGGGTGGCCACGGCGGAGGAGGCGTTGGCCGGGGCCAGGGACATCCTCGCCGAGTGGCTCAACGAAGATCCCGCGGCCCGGGCCGCGCTGCGGCAGCTTTTTGGTGCCAAGGGGCTGATCGTTTCCAGGGTGGTTAAAAAAAATCAGGAGGCGGGCGCCAAATTCCGGGATTATTTCGAGTGGCAGGAACCGGCGGCCAAGGTGCCCAGCCATCGCTTGCTCGCCATGCTGCGCGGGGAAAACGAAAAGGTGCTGACCCTGGCGGTGCGCCCGCCGGAAGAGGCGGGTATCGAGCTGTTGCGGAAGCGATATGTCAAGGGCAGCGGGGCAGCACCGGCCCAGATCGAGCTTGCGGCCCAGGACAGCTACAAACGGCTGTTGGCCCCGTCGCTGGAAAACGAGCTGCGCACCCATCTCAAAGAGCAGGCCGATGGGGAGGCGATCCGGGTTTTTGTCGACAACCTGCGGGAGCTGCTCCTCGCCTCGCCCCTGGGCCGCAAACGGGTCATGGCCCTGGACCCCGGCTTTCGCACCGGGGCCAAGCTGGTCTGTCTGGACGAACAGGGCAAACTTCTGCACCATGCCACCATCTATCCCACTCTCTCCGCCGGCCAGAGCAAGGAAGCCGGCACGGTCGTGGCCGAACTCTGCAGGCAGTACCGGATTGAGGCCATTGCCATCGGCAACGGCACTGCAGGCCGGGAGACCGAAGCCTTTGTCCGGGGTTTGGGGCTGGGTGCGAAGATGATCATCACCATGGTCGATGAGAGCGGGGCCTCAATCTACTCCGCTTCGGAAACAGCCAGGCTGGAATTCCCCGACCATGACCTCACGGTGCGCGGCTCGGTTTCCATCGGCCGGAGGCTGCAGGACCCCCTGGCCGAGCTGGTGAAGCTGGATCCCAAGGTCATCGGGGTCGGCCAGTACCAGCACGACGTCAACCAGGCGGCGCTGAAAAAGAGCCTGGACGATACGGTGGCCAGCTGCGTCAACAGGGTGGGGGTGGAGCTGAACAGTGCCAGCGCCGAGCTGCTGGCCCATGTTTCCGGTCTGGGTCCGGTGTTGGCCCAGAACATCATCAAGTACCGTAATGAAAACGGCCCCTTTACAGGCCGGGCAGGGCTGCTCAAGGTTCCCCGGCTGGGGGGCAAGGCCTTTGAGCAGTGCGGTGGATTTTTGCGGATCCGGGGTGCAGCCAATCCCCTGGATGCCAGCGGTGTACACCCCGAGCGCTACCGGATCGTCGAACATATGGCCAAGGATTGCAATTGCCGGGTCATCGATCTCATTGAGCAGCCGGAGATGCGTGAGAAGATCGAGATCAGCCGCTATGTCACCGAGGCGGTGGGGCTGCCGACCCTGCACGATATTCTGGCCGAGCTTGCCAAGCCGGGCCGGGACCCGCGGGCAACCTTCAGCGAATTTGCCTTCAGCGAAGGGGTCAACAGCATCGCTGACCTTAAGCCGGGCATGCGGCTGCCGGGGTTGGTTACCAACGTGACCAAGTTCGGGGCCTTTGTCGATATCGGCGTGCATCAGGACGGACTGATCCACATCAGCCAACTGGCTGACCGCTATGTGAAGGAGCCGGCAGAGGTGGTCAAGGTGCGGCAGCAGGTAATGGTCCGGGTGCTGGAGGTGGATGCTCAGCGGAAAAGGATTGCGCTGTCGCTTAAGGAAGGGTGAGCAATGGGCGGG
>JAZDIS010000201.1:0-8759 GCA_043804705.1 Pseudomonadota bacterium
GGGCTGGGGGTGGGTGAATTTGCCAACGGCATCACACCCGTCACCTTCCCCCTCACCCTATCCCTCTCCCGCAGGGGGAGAGGGGACTTTTTTCTCTACTCCTTCACTCTGGTCACATACACCCCGGTCCGGGTGTCGATCTGCAGCTTGTCCCCTTCTTCAATAAAAGGCGGCACCTGGACCACATACCCGGTTTCCAAGGTCACCGGCTTGGAGTCGCTGCCGCTGGTATCGCCCTTGACCCACGGGTCGGACTGGGTGACCTTGAGGTTGACGAAGTTGGGCAGGGTAACGCCGATGGGGCGGCCGTTGTACTGCAGCACCTCCACATCCATGTTGTCGGTGAGAAAGTTGGTGGCATCGCCCAGCTGCGCCTTGGACATCTCCAGCTGCTCAAAGGAGATGTTGTCCATGAAGAAATATTCATCCCCCTGCTTGTAGAGGTACTGCATGGTTCGCTCCTCGAGGGCGGCCTTTTCCAGCTTGTCGTTGGAGCGGAAGGTTTTTTCAAAGGCATTGCCGGTGATCATGTTCCGCAGACGGGCGCGATACAGGGCCTGGCCCTTGCCCGGCTTGGAAAAAGAAAAATCCGTCATGATATACGGTTCACCGTCGATCTGAACCTTTAGGCCTTTGCGAAAATCAGAAGCGGAATACATACTTGCTATCTCCCTGTGGCAATCAAAATCAAAGTCAAAAAAACACTGTGCGGCACCTTACTAACCGGATTCCCGCATTTTTGCAAGGGTGAAGTTCAGGCCAGCATCACTTCCTTTTTACTGATGGCCTCGGACTTGATGCGGTCCAAAAGCTCGCCCAATACCGGTTTCACATTCTCCCGGATATCGCCGGCCACGATGATGAACAGCAGATCGTCGCCGGGCTGGAAGCTGCCGCTCTTGGCCTCGACAACGATGTCGAAGATCCCGGGCCTTTGCAGAAACTCCCGGCGGATCGCCTCGACCTTTTCCTGATCCGGAGTGACCTCAAGGGCGGTGACCCCTTCCCTGGTCTTGCGCGACCAGGCCTGGACCACGCCGTTATGGACCAAAACCATGCCGACGTTCTCGGCAAAGGCGGGGTTCTTCTTCATCTCGGCAATCGTTTTTGAAATATCCATGCACGCACCTCTTTGTCTGTTGGTCTGAAAAAACGCTCACCCCAGGCTCTTGCTCACCACCTCGTACACATCGCGGGATAACGCCGGGCTGGCGCCAATCCGCTCCAGCTGTCCCCGCATCCGGCCCCGCCGGGTTTCGTCATAGCGCGCTCCCCGCCCGAGCCGTGCCGTAAGCCGTGCGGCAATCTGCGGATTGAGCGGATCAAGGGCAAGGATCTGCCCGGCCAGAAAATCATAGCCCTTGCCGGATACCTCATGAAAACAGCGCGGGTTACTTGCGGCAAAAGAGCCAATCAGGGAGCGGACCTTGTTGGGATTTTTCAACTGAAAAGCCGGATGATGCATGAGTCCTTGCACCTCCGCCAGAGTTTCCGGCAGCGGGGCCGTGGCCTGGACGGCAAACCACTTGTCCAGCACCAGGGGATCCCCCTGCCATTGCCGGTAAAAATCATTGATAACCTGCTGCCGTTCCGGCCGGGCGGAATGGGCCAGGGCCGCAAAGGCTGCCATCTGGTCGGTCATGTTGTCAGAGCCGGCGAACTGGGCAAGGGCAAGCTGGACCGCCCCATCGTCCTCAAGAGTCACGAGATAGGCCAGGCAGAGGTTCCGAAACGCCCTCCGCCCTGCCAGCTCCGGCTCGTAACGGTAGGGGCCGTCGGCCCGGTTGGCGTGATAACCCTGCGCCCACAAAGACCGCAGGGAGCGGGCCAAGGTCTGCCGGGCAAAGGTACGGGCAGCGTGGATCGCCTCGACATCCACCACCTCCATCTGCTCGGCCAGGTACTCCTCCGAGGGCAGGGTGAGCAAGAGGGCGAGAAAGGCCTTATCTCCCACGCCGTCCCCCTCAAGCAACCGGCCGCAGGCCGCGACAAACCTTTCGTCAAGCTGCAAGGGACGGTGGTGCCGGAAATCCTCCATCAGCCCCAGAAGCAATCGGCTGGCCAGACACTGCCCAGCCTCCCAGCGGTTGAAGGGGTCCTGGTCATGGCGGAAGAGAAAGAGCAGCTCTTCCTCGCCGCAAGCGTAGACAACCTTGAGCGGCGCGGAAAAATTGCGCAAAATCGAGAGGCGCGGCTTTTCCGGTACCCCGTTGAAACGGATGGACTCCTCGGCCCCGCGCAGCTCAAACAGGCCGTGCGCCGCCTCCCCCTGCCGTTCCGGGCAGGCCAGTGTCATCTCCCTGCCCTCACTGTCAAGCAAGCCAAGGGCAATCGGGATATGGAGCGGCTCCTTTTCCGGCTGGCCAGCAGTGGGCGGAGTGCTTTGCCCGAGATTCAGGGTATAGGACTGCGCCGGGCCGTCATACTCACCCTGCACCGTGAGCTGCGGAGTACCGGCCTGGGTGTACCACCGTTTGAACTGGATCAGATCGCGGCCGGAGACCTCGGCCATGGCCTGGACAAAATCATCGGTGGTGGCGGCCTGGCCGTCATGGCGGGTGAGATACAGGGCCAGCCCCTGCCGGAACAGCTCCCGGCCCAGCAGGGTATGGAGCATCCGGATGATCTCGGCCCCTTTCTCATAGATGGTGACGGTGTAGAAGTTGTTGATCTCCATGAAGGAATCGGGCCGCACCGGGTGCGCCATGGGTCCGTTGTCCTCGGGGAACTGCACGTTGCGCAGGAGCCGGACATCGTGGATGCGCTTGACCGCGGCCGACACCTGATCTGCGGTGAACTGCTGGTCGCGGAACACGGTGAGCCCTTCCTTGAGGCTCAACTGAAACCAGTCCCGGCAGGTGACCCGGTTGCCGGTCCAGTTGTGGAAATACTCATGGGCGATGACAGCCTCGATCCCCTCGTAATCCGCATCCGTGGCGGTATCGGGCCGGGCCAGCACATACTTGGAGTTGAAGACGTTGAGCCCCTTGTTTTCCATGGCGCCCATGTTGAAATCATCCACCGCCACAATCATGTACTGGTCGAGATCGTACTCCAGATCAAAGGCCTCTTCGTCCCAGCGCATGGCCTTTTTGAGCGAGGCCATGGCATGAGCGCATTTGTCCCGGTTATGCGCTTCGACATAGATCTCCAGGGCAACCTGGCGGCCGGAGCGGGTGACAAAGGTGTCCGCGATCTTGACCAGATTGCCGGCAACCATGGCGAAGAGATAGGACGGTTTGGGAAAGGGATCCTGCCAGCGCGCGTAATGGCGGCCTTCGTCCAGCGGCCCGGCCTCGAGCAGGTTGCCGTTGGCCAGGAGCACCGGATAGCGGCTCTGCTCCGCAGTGATCGTTATCTCGTAGCGGGCCAGGACATCGGGCCGGTCGAGAAAATAGGTGATCTTGCGGAAGCCCTCGGCCTCGCACTGGGTGCAGAAATTGCCGCTGGAGCGATACAGGCCGTCGAGGGAGGTATTGTTCTGGGGATAGAGCTCGGTTTCGACGGTAAGAACGAAGCGCTCCGGCACCGTTGGGATGGCGAGACTCTCCGCATCGAGCCGGTATTGTTCCGGAGGGAGGGCAATGCCGTCCACGGTAATGCCCTTGAGCACCAGCTTCCTCCCCTGAAGCACAAGGGGGGAGTCCGGTGCGGCCTGGGTGTTGCGGCGGCAGACCAGACGGGAACAGACCCGCGCCCGCTCTTCGAACAGGTCAACGCTGAGCGCCACCTCTTCGATGGTGTAAGCAGGCGGGCGGTAATCCTTGAGCAATATCGTTTTGGGTTGGGTAGCCATGGGATCAGTCCGGAAATCGCTCAGCGGATCGCTTCCACCCGGGGCACCACCAGACGCAGGCCCGGTTTCAGCTGGGTGAAATCAACGGAGGTATTGTATTTTCTGATCAGCCAGAAGGGCAGTTCAAATTCCGTATGACACAAGGACCAGATGGTATCCCCCGCCTTCACCCGGTAGTTGCGGGTGCCTTCCATCAGCCGGTAGGCGGCGAAGAAATCCTCCACCATTTCCTTGTGAAACTCATAGCGCTGGGCCTCAAACCGCTCCTTGCCCCCCCTGCCAAGGGGGATTTTGAGCTGCTGGTTCACCGCCAGGGACTGCTCGTAGCGCAAGCCGTTCAAGTGGCGCAGATCCCAGGCCCGAATCCCGAGCCACCGCGCATAATGCCCCAGAGTTTCCTCGGCCTCCACCCGGAGGACGCCATAGGTCTTCCCCTTTTTCTTGACCACCTCCACCCCGAGATTGCCAAGAACCTTGGCCGGAGTCAGGGACGGACACTGGGCGCCCTTGGCCTTTGCCGCCTCCGCTCCTGGTGCTGCCTTCGCCGGCTGGCCGGGAGACGTCGAATCAGGCGCGCCGCCGGACTGCCCCATCGTCTTTTCACCTAAGGCCATCGGATTCAGAGCGGCCGGGCGCTGGGGCTCCGCCTTCTTCCCGGCCGTGGCGGTCAGCGCCCTCCGTTCGGCCGCGCTGGGAATCCGCAGATTCTGATCAGGACAGATCACCGCCTGCTCATCAAGCCCATTGCCCCGCAAAAGATCAGCCACCGTGATCCCATGCTGCCGGGCGATGGAAAACGCGGTATCTCCCTGGCGCACCTGATACATGGTGGTTTGCGCCTGATCCTCCTTGAGAATATCCGGGGGGATATTGTCCGCCAGACGAATACCCTTGCCCTGCTGCGGCACCCGGACCTCGTAGCCCTTGGGAATCAGCTTCTGGCCGAGGTACACCGGTTCGCGCAGGGCCGGGTTCAAGGCCTTGAAGGTTTCCAGATCAACCTTCAGATACTTGACCAGGTCGCCCACCAGGGCATAGTTGGGCAGGACCACGGTCTTGCTCTGGACCGGCGGCTCGATGGGGAGCGGACCGAAAAAAGTCTGATAGTTCTTGGCAATCTCCCTAGCGGCGAGAAACTCGGAATAGAAATTCCGCGAGGCAAACTTGAACAGCTCGCTTTCATGCTCCTGGAAGATTTTTTCATAATCCCCCTTGGCCGCCTTGGCCCGCATCATGCCATTGATCCCGTGATTATAGGCGGTCACCGCCAGGGGCCAGGTGCCGAGCTTCTCGTAGTTATGCCTCAGCATTCGTGCCGCGGCATGCGTGGCCTTGAGCGGATCGCGCCGCTCGTCAATGGCGTAATCCACGTCCAGCTGGAACTGTTTGCCGGAGGATTCGGTAAACTGCCAGATGCCCGCCGCGCCGAATTTGCTGTACGCCTTGTAGTTGAAGGATGATTCCACATGGGGCAGATAGGCGAGATCCTCGGGCACGCCGTAGCTCGCCATGATCTGCTTGATCTCCTCCAGATAGGCGCCGGAACGGATCAAGCCTTTGCGAAAATTATCCTTCTGTCCGGACTGGAAACGGATATTATCCTGAGCCAGCCGGAAATCCTCGAGCGTGGCCCTGGGGCCGAAAAGCGCGGCCACCCGCTTTTCCTCCCTGGTCTGGGGGAGAGCGCCCGAGGCCAGGGCCTTGAGGATATCGAGATACCTCTCCTTGGCCCGTTCTATCCTCTGCCGGTCCCGCTCCCTGGCCCCGGTTTCCCAGGTTCCCTCAACATCCAGCACCTCATAGATGATTCGCAGATCCCGCTTGTCGTGGAGAACCCCCTGGGAGGAAGGATACTTGCCATAGATGTCGCACCAGAAGGAGACATTGGGCGTGACGCAGTCGTACAGGGGAAAGGGGTCCTGACCGGCCCGGACCGGCGGGACACTCCCGCCGAAGGCGCAAAAAAACAGCGCCGCCGCCAGCAAAAAGCGAAGATGTACCATAACAGCTCTCATGAGTTTCTTTATTTACTCTCAGTATTCACAACGGATTGGGGAGTCAATATACTCGCTCCTGCCGGGATTCGCCGCTAAAATCACCGCCACCCCGCGCGGGCAAAGCGAGCGAGAACAGGCCTGCCGCCCGGCTCAACCGGCCAGAGTGCTGAATTTTTCCTCAAGATAGGCAAGAAAAGGCCCGGCGGAAAGCGGCGCGCCCGTTACCCGCACCAGCAACTCCCCGGGCAGATGGACACTGCCGTGAGCATGGATCTCCTTGGCCAGCCACTCCTTAACCTTGCCCAGATTCCCGGCGGCAAGGGTCCGGCTGAAACCGGGGTCATGCTTTTTATAGGCCTCCCAGATCTGGGCCGAAGCAAGATTGCCGATGGTATAGGTGGGAAAATAGCCGAAGCTGCCGTGGGCCCAGTGGATGTCCTGCAAAACCCCATCGGCGTCGGACTCGACCTCCACCCCGAGATACTGCCGGTATTTCTCCCGCCAGACCTGCGGCAGCGCACCAACCTCCAGGCTTCCCTCGATCAGGCCCTTTTCAATCTCGAAGCGGATCAGGACATGGAGGTTGTAGGTCAGCTCGTCGGCATCCACCCGGATCAGGCCGGGGGTAACGGCGTTTATGCCCCGGACAAAATCCTCGAGCCCTGTTCGGGCAAACTGGGCCGGAAATGCCTGTTGCAGCTCCGGAAAAAACCGCTGCCAGAACGGCCGGCTGCGGCCTACGATATTCTCCCAGAACCGGGATTGCGACTCGTGGATACCCAGGGAAACCCCGTCATCAAGAGGGCTGTGTGCCAAACCCTCGGCGATACCCTGCTCGTAGAGGGCGTGTCCGCCCTCGTGCAAGGCGCCGAAGATAAAGTCCAGGCTCCTGGGGGCATAACGATTGGTGATGCGCCGGTCATGGTGCCCCAGGGTGGTGGTGAAAGGATGGGCCGAACGGGCCAGGCAGCCCCGGCTGAAATCAAAGCCCATGGCCTTGAGGAGATGTTCGGCAAACTGTTCCTGACCGGGGAGGGAAAAGGGCTCGGCAAAGGCCAAGGGGGTCAGGCGTCCGGCAAACTTTTTGACCAGCGCAACCAGGGGCGCTTGCAGCTCGGCGAACATCCCTGCCACCTGAACGGTGGTGAGGCCCTCCTCGTAAAGATCAAGCAGTGCGTCGTAGGGATGGGCCGCGTAGCCCAAATATTCGGCCTGTTGCCTGGCCATGGCGACCAGCCGTTCCAGCAAGGGTTGAAAAATGGCGAAATCGGACTGTTCCCTGGCCGCAAGCCAGCCCATCTGCGCCTGGGAGGCAAGGCGGGAAAACTCGGCGACAAATTCCTCGGGCAGCCGGATATTCTGGGCATAGCTCCGCCGCATGACCCGCAGCAGAGCCCGGTCCTCCACGGACAGCTCCTCGTTTTTCGCCTCGGCTTCCGCCAACAGGGCGCCAAGTTCCGGGGCTACCTCCCTCCGATGCACCAGAGCGCTCAGGGTGGCAAACTGCCCGGCCCGGCCTTCCGCGGCCAGGCGAGGCATGCGCACTTCCTGATCCCACTGCATGAGGGCCAGGGTATGGTGCAGGTCAACCAGTTCGGCGGCATATTTTTTCAGCTGTATGAGCGTTTCCATTGCGTCTCCCGTTGTTGTATGCCGGAATCCCGGCTAGTTCGCCAACGCCTTCAGCAACAGGGCAATCCCGCTGCCCAGCAGAATCGTGCTTACCAGACGAACAAAACCCGCATGGCTGATCCGCAGATGCACCCGGCCGCCAAACCAGAGGGCCAGACCGCCAATGGGCACAATCCCGGCGCAAAGCGCCAGGGTCCGCAGGGTATAAAAACCGCTCAGGGAGAAGCCGACGATCCGGCAGAGACCGTCGATCACGAAGATCGTGGCGATGGTGGTGCGGAACTCGGTTTTGTCCAGCTGGCGCAGGGTCAGATAGATCACATAAAACGGCCCGCCGGTGCCGAAGAGCGCGCCCACCGTGCCGCCCAGCAACCCGGCAGGCCCGGCGAGCCACCGCCCGCCGTGCAGGGGGGGGAACGGCAGCAGGGCATAGATTGCGTAGAGCAGGATGAAGATGGCGAGAGCGAGGAGCAGACTGGCCGGCGCCAGAATGGTGTGCAGATAGAGGCCTGCGGAAACGCCCAGCACGGTAAAGGGCAAAAGCGGCAGCAGATCGGGCCAGCGGATGAGCCGCCGGTTGGGCAGGCCCTGGCTGACCGAGGCCAGCCAGTCCAGCAGCCCGATCAGGGGCACCACCTGGGAAACAGGGAAAAAAAGGGCCAGCAGGGGCACGGAAATCAGCGCCGAACCGAAACCGGCAATGCCGCGGATGAAATAGGCGAAAAACAGCACGCCGACGGCAAAAAGAATCTCGGGTTGCACCATCTCAGTCATGCCTTTGCCCTTATGCACTCAAAATCCCGTTGTCACGCAGCCGAGCACCGGAGAGGCTGCCGGAAAAGGGCTTTGCACTGTTTGAGGCGAAGCCGAGTTTGCAAAGCCCCGGCAGCATCGAGGAGCGCAGGGCATCCCGCCAACGGCTGGACAAGTGGCTGGGTGCCTTTTTCTTGTTTCTTCTTTTGGGCAAGCAAAAGAAGAAAGAGGGAACAGCAAAAGATCACCTCACCTCCCCCGGAATTTCCAGAACTAAAGCCTACACCGCCTATTTACACCCTTCGGGTATAAGTTTCGTTTGAGCAGGCTAGCTGCTCAACTCAGCTTTGCACCCAGAGGGTATAAGTTTCGTTTGAGCAGGCAAGCTGCTCAACTCAGCTTTATACGGAAAATCCGGGTGATCAAGCAGCTTCACCATGCGCTGCTTGGTCTCGGTGTGGGCATCATGGAATTCCACCAGCTCCGCCACCACGGCCACCACCCCCTGCTCGTCGAGATCCCGCAAAATCCTGCGGCCGGCCTTGGGGCTGGGCCCGCCCTTGCCGCCCACGTAAAAATCA
>JAZDIS010000202.1:0-3392 GCA_043804705.1 Pseudomonadota bacterium
GCCCTTGATGCTGGAGGATGCAGTGAAGATCGGCATCAGCCGTGACCAGCGCCTGATCGAAGGGTTCCTCGATCACCTGAAGACCCGGCTGGTTCCGCTGCCCTATGGCCAATGGCAGCGGCTTGCCACCGACAGTGCGCCCGACGTGGCGATCAGGCTTCAGCCGGCCGGGCATATCCTCGGCTCAGCCTATGTGGAAGTCCGCTGTCCGGCGGCGCTGGCCGGCGAATCTCCCCGTGAGCTGAGGGTGGTCTTTTCCGGCGATCTCGGGGCACCCTATACGCCACTGCTGCCGGCACCCCGCTCGCCTTACCGGGCCGATCTGCTGGTACTGGAGTCAACCTATGGCGATCGCCTGCACGAGGGACGGAAGGAACGTCGTCAAAAGCTGCAGCAGGTGATCGAGAGGGCCCTGCAGGACCGGGGTGTGGTCCTGGTGCCGGCCTTTTCCATCGGTCGTACCCAGGAACTGCTGTATGAGCTGGAGGAGATCATCTTCCGTTGCCGGACGCGACAGGCAGCCGACGGCATGCCTTGGGACGACCTGGAAATCATCGTTGATTCGCCCTTGGCGAGTCGTTTCACCGAGGCCTACCGGCAGCTGCTGCCCTTTTGGGACGCCGAGGCCCAAAAAAGGGTGCGGGCCGGCCGCCACCCCCTCTGCTTCGAGCAGCTGACCACCATCGACAGTCACGCTGACCATGAAAACACCGTGGCCTATCTGCGCAAGACTGCCCGACCGTGCGTGGTGATCGCTGCCGGCGGCATGTGCAGCGGCGGCCGCATCGTTAACTACCTCAAGGCACTGCTCGGCGATTCGCGCACTGATGTGCTGTTCGTCGGCTACCAGGCAGCCGGCACCCCGGGACGGGACATCCAGGAATACGGGCCGAAAGGCGGTTATGTGGTTTTTGACGGCCAGCGCTACCCGATCCGCGCCCGGATCCATTCCATCAGCGGCTATTCGGCCCACTCCGACCAGAAGAATTTGGTGGACTTTGTCCGGCGTATGCGTTACAAGCCAAAAGAAATTCGCCTGGTGCATGGCGAGGATAATGCCCGGAAAGCACTGGAGGCGGTGTTGGGGGGAATGATTTCGGAGTGAGGATTATGGAGGGCGGATTACGGGGTGCGGGCTCTCGCCCCCTCGCTTAATTAGCAATAACTTATCTTTTTACCGCACAACAATAATATCTGCCAATGCAATAAATTCAATGACATAAACTCTATTTTTTACTTGATCATTAGAGATTCATGCGATATCCTTTGCCCTGCTTTAGCAAAACTTGAATTTCCATCGCCGCAAAACAATCCCATTCACCCAACTTATAAGCTTATCGGATCACAGGGGGGACTTCTCATGGGAATGATTCAGCTCCTCTACATATTTCTTATTGCGCTTTTTTCTTCCATGATCATGGTGCCCTTCCTGATGCGTTGGGCCATCGATACCGGGACAATGGACACACCGGACTCGCGCAAAGTCCACCTGAAGGCGATTCCCCGCATCGGAGGAGTGGCCATCTGCATTGGCTGGCTCTTCTCGCTCCTCATTTACGTTGACATGACTCACCAGATTCGCGGGGTTTTGGCCGGCACCCTGATAGTCTTTTTTACCGGACTCGTCGACGATCTCTATGGCCTATCGCCAAAGAAGAAATTCCTGGGCCAGATTGCCGCTTGCCTGGTAACCATCTTTGTCGGACACCTGTATATCTCCTCGCTGGGAAACCTCTTCGGCGGCGGAACGATTCTCCTCCCTCCGTGGCTTGGGATTCCATTCACGATTCTGGCCGTTGTGGGGATCGTCAACGCCTTTAATCTCATGGATGGACTCGACGGATTGGCCGGCGGCATTTCGGTGATTGCCTTGACCGCCTTCATCGTCCTTGGACACCTGACGAACAATCTCATGATCATGGCGGTCTGCGCCGCGCTCCTGGGTGCGGTCCTCGGCTTTCTCAAGTACAACCTGTTTCCCGCCCGAATCTTTATGGGCGACACCGGAAGCCTGGTGGTCGGATACATTATCGCCTTCCTGGCCATCATGATTACCCAGACATCCGGCAGCATCGTTGCTCCGATCGTTCCGGTCTTGATCCTCGGCATCCCGATCGTTGATACCCTGCGTGTCATGGTCCGCCGGGTTTTTCAGCGGAAAAACCCCTTCTCCCCTGACCAGACCCACCTGCATCACACTTTTCTGGAACTGGGCCTGAAACATCGCTACACCGTACTCGTCATCTACGGGCTTTCCTTCTTCTGGGCCGGCTTTGCAATATTGGCACGCGACTGGGCCGCCTGGTTCCTCATCGTGTCTTTCCTTCTGCTCATGACCCTGTTTTATCTGCACATTCTGCTGCTTCGTAAATTCCGCTCGCACCTTCCTTTTCTGCGGAAAGATTCTGCGGCACCAATCCGCAACTCTGTCACCTATCGACGCCTCGCGCGATTCGTGGCCGCAACGACCCCGGTTTCCGTTTTCCTGACCTTGGCATACCTCATTCTGGCCGTCATGGCCTGCTCCGAAACCGACTTCCTGATGTTGCGTGCCGGAACCGCATTGCTTATGGGCTGCCTGACCCTGATCTTTTTCACGAAGGATATGAGCAACCATTACGTCCATGCCATGACCTCCATTAGCATCTTGCTGATCACCTTCATGGTCAACAACAACGCCTCCCGCGTGCTGATCGGCGGCCAGACCCTCATGGAACTTTTGAACATCCTCCTGGTCGGCATGAGCGCCATGGTACTGCTGCGGCTCCTCTTCCGCACGCCGAAAGAACATCTCCTCTCCAGCGTGGATTATCTTATCATCGGCCTCGGCACTTTCGTCATTCTGGTTTCATCCCAAGTCTCCAGCAACGAGGAACTGCCGGCAACCGTGGCAAAAGGGATCGTTCTGTTTCTGGCGCTGAAGGTCTCCACCTCGGGCGGACCGAAACCGGCGCGATTAGTGGTCGGCGGCGTCCTCACCGCCTTGCTGGGGATTATTGTCAGGGGGTATGTTTTTTAACAGGCTACAGGGTGCAGGGTACAAGGGTGCAGGGTACGGGGTATGTTGTCATAATCCGTAATCCGCATTCCTGATCCGCATTCCAAATCCGTAATCCGCAGTCAGTATTCCGCACTCGTTTTTCCACCTCAAGTTTTTGACACCTCTCTCCGATAGGTAACAAAAAGATGACAGAAACATAGGGGCAGCCGAACAGGGTTGCCGGAAATCCCTGTGACAGCTGCGATCTAGCGCCTCAGGAATGGACGCTGCAGGCGACTGAAGCTTGGCTCATTTATTGCTGTCATAGTCACGGCAATCGCTACGCCGCTTCTGAAACCACCTGATTGAGCAGTGCACTAACACCATAGCCGCTGACCTGCAACTGAAGGAA
>JAZDIS010000203.1:0-3185 GCA_043804705.1 Pseudomonadota bacterium
CTTTTGAACCCTGGTGGCTGGGGATCATGGCGGTTTTGCTGCTCGGCTGTATTCTGGCCGCGTACGGCTTTCTCCGCTGGCGGCAGGGGCGCGATCTTGTGCCGGCCTCCGCCACCTGGGGCTGCGGCTTTGCTTTTCCGACAAGCCGCATGTCCTACAGCGCCGAGAGTTATACCGAGCTTCCCCAAAGCGCCATGTTCTGCAGCTGCCTCAGGCCTTCAACCGAAGATGGCCGGACCATCGGCTTTTTCCCGGAGGCGAAAAGTTTTTCCTTTGCGGCGCAGGATCCGGTGCTGGCCCGATTGTTCAAGCCTTTCTTCCGGTGGGCCGCTGACGTCTGCAGCGGCTTTCGCGGCCTGCAGGCGGGCCAGTTGCATGTCTATCTGCTCTATATCTTCAGCGCCACCATCCTGCTGCTCTTCTGGGTGGGGCAACGATGACGGTACATGTCCAGCAGCACCGCATCGGCTTCGCAGTTTCGCTAGACGCTCGCTTAGCTGTCATCGGTCGATTCGCATACTGGAGTATGGCGAATCGACCTCTTTCGCGCATCTGCAGCACTGCTGAACAGGTACCGTTCTGGGGTTATTGTGAGTTTTCTGCCCCGAGCTGGATAGTTAACTCCGTATCGTAAAGAGAGAACCGTGATGCTCGAACTGTTCCTGCACCTTCTCCTGCTCTTCGCTCTTTCCCCCCTGTTGCCCGGGGTGATCGGCAAAACCAAGGCCCTCTTTGCCGGGCGGACCGGCCCCCCGTTTTTGCAGTCCTATTACGACATCTGGAAACTGTTCGGCAAGGGGCTGGTCATCAGCCGCACCACCACCTGGGTTTTCCGGGCCGGACCGGTGCTCGGCCTTGCCGTGCCGGTGCTCGCCGCGCTCATGGTTCCCTTCGGCGCCATAGGCGCGCCTCTTTCCTTTACCGGTGACCTGATCTTTTTTGTCTATCTCTTCGGGCTCTCCCGCTTTTTCACGGCCAGCGCCGCCCTGGACACCGGCTCCTCCTTTGAGGGCATGGGCGCGGCCCGCGAGGTCACCTTTGCCTGTCTGGCCGAGACGACGGTTTTCTTCTGCTTCATCGTTCTGGCCCGGCTTTCCGGCTCCCTCTCCCTGGACACCATGTTCGGCCAGGTTCTGAATACGTCCTGGCAGGGCGCGGGTCCCTCCCTGATTCTGGTCCTGGCCTGCCTCTTTGTCGTGGTCCTGGTGGAAAATTGCCGCATCCCCTTCGACGACCCCAATACCCATCTGGAGCTGACCATGATCCATGAGGTGATGGTGCTCGACCACAGCGGCCCTGATTTCGGCATGATTCTCTACGGCGCGGCCATGAAGCTTTTTGTTCTGGGCGCGCTGGTCGTCCGCCTCGTTTTTCCCGGCGCAACCGGGAATGTGCTCTTCGACGCCCTGCTGTTCGCAGGCGGGATGCTGCTCCTGGCCGTGGTCATCGGGGTGGTCGAATCCACCATGGCTCGGCTGCGGCTGCTGCGGGTGCCCCAACTGCTGGTCGGCACTATGCTGCTTTCTTTTTTCTCGCTGATCCTGCTCTTGAGGTAAGGGAATAATGGACAACTACAATCCGGCCAATCTCCTGCTGCTGCTGGTCATCCTCTTCAACTTTTTTCTCCTGGGGAGCAGCCGCCTGGGCGCCTGCATCCGGACCGTGGCCATCCAGGGCGGCATCCTCTCGCTGCTGCCCCTTTTTCTCCATGGGTTTTCCGGCCATTCCCTGATTCTGGCCATCGGGGCTTTTCTGCTCAAGGGGCTTGCCATTCCCTTTTTGCTGCTCAGGGCTATCCGCCAGGTGCATATCAAAAGGGAAATGGAGCCGTTGATCGGCTATGTTCCCACCCTGCTCCTCGGTACCCTGGCCACGGCCGGCGCCTTTATCTTCAGCGACCGGCTGCCGCTCATCGAGGTGCACCGGGGTTCGCTCTTTATCCCTGTCGGCCTGGCTACCCTGGCCACCGGTTTTCTCATGCTCATCACCCGGCGCAAGGCCATCACCCAGGCCCTCGGCTACCTGATTTTTGAAAACGGGGTTTTCATCTTCGGCATGCTCCTGGCCGAGGCCATGCCCCTGATGGTGGAAGCCGGAGTGCTCCTCGATCTGCTGGTCGCGGTGTTTGTCATGGGGATTGTCATGCATCAGATCAACCGGGAATTTTCCACCATGAACACCGGCCAGCTTTCTTCCTTGAGGGAATAACATGATAGCCGCACTTCTGCTCCTGCCCTTCTGCGGCGGCCTTGCCGCCTTTTGTCTTCCTTCGGACCGCTTTCGCCCGCTGTTGCTGCCGGTCTGCGGTCTGGCCCATCTGGTGCTGACTTTTTTTGTCATTCAGGGCGGGCAGGCCGCAGCGGTGCCCCTGGCCGGGAACTGGATCGGGGTTGATGCCTTCAGCCGCCTCATCCTGCTCATCGTCAGCCTGCTTTTCTGCGGCTGTTCGTTTTATGCCGTCGGCTACCTGCGCTACCGTATCGTCTGGGGAAACAGGATTTTTGTCAGCTGCCTGCTCCTTTTTCTTTCCGCCATGAGTCTGGCGGCTGTGGCCCGGCACCTCGGCCTCCTCTGGGTGGCGGTGGAGGCGACCACCGTGGCCAGCGCCCCGCTGATCTATTACAATCGCAACCGTCTCTCCATCGAGGCGACCTGGAAATACCTGATCCTCTGCTCCGTCGGCATTGCCCTGGCCATGCTCGGCATCCTTTTTGTCGCTTACGCAGCTCTGGCCGGAGGCGTACATGTCAGCCTGCAGCTTGACGACATCCTGCAGGGCGCCGCAAACTACTCACGGCCCTGGCTCAGGGCTGGTTTTGTCTTTCTGCTTGTCGGCTTCGGCACCAAGGCCGGCTTTGCGCCCCTGCACACCTGGAAACCGGACGCTTACGGCGAAGCCCCCGGCCTGGTCGGCGCGCTCCTGGCCGGCGGGCTCACCAGTGTGGCTTTTCTCGCCTTGCTGCGCACCCTGCAGATCATGGACGCCGGCGGGGATGGGGCCATGGCCCGCGAGGCTTTTCTGGCCATGGGCCTTATCTCCCTGGGCTTTGCCGCGGTTTTTGTCATCAGGCAGCCCGATTTCAAGCGGCTTCTCGCCTATTCCAGTGTCGAGCACATGGGGATTCTCGCCATCGGCGTTGCCGTCGGCGGAGTCGCCACCTTCGGGGCCATGCTGCATCTGATGA
>JAZDIS010000204.1:0-3837 GCA_043804705.1 Pseudomonadota bacterium
TTGAGCTGGCATGGTGGAATAATAGAAAAGTGGCTTAACCCCTACTCCACAAAATTGTGGCAGGATCAGTCGATCCGACAGCCCAGACTGCGAACAAAAGAAAACGAGCCGGAAAGCCATGACAATCCCTCCAGTTTATGATTCCATCCCGGCATGCCGCATCGGAAATCGCCGCTGGAAAAGAAAACGGGAAGATTGCTCCCCGCAATTCCTGTTGACGAAAAAGCCGCAATCAGTTTTAATACTTTGATTTTTACCTGAGGTCTGTAATCAGCATATTTTCTCGGACAGAAAGGGCCCCTTAATCCTTGTTATATACTCTGTATCAACTCTTAGGCTGGCTCTTTTTCGTTGTCGTTTTCCCTTTTGCCTGTATGTACCTTGGTCTCTCGGGGAAACATCGTCACGGTCTCAGGCAACGCTTTGGCCATGTGGAAGATGTGCAACTTGACGAAGACAAACCCGTCCGCATCTGGCTGCACGCCGCTTCGGTCGGCGAAATCCAGGTCGCCAAGGCGTTGATTTCCGAGATCAAAAGGCAGTTGCCCGAGGCATCCATCGTTGTCTCCACCGG
The DNA here is from genome assembly GCA_043804705.1 of Pseudomonadota bacterium. Classification (GTDB taxonomy): domain Bacteria; phylum Desulfobacterota; class Desulfobulbia; order Desulfobulbales; family Desulfurivibrionaceae; genus Thiovibrio. The sequence goes on from JAZDIS010000204.1 coordinate 575, forward strand.
AAATAGGCATGGAATGGCCGTGGCGTCCCAACTATTGCCGGATGACGTCCCCTGTTTTTTTGCCCCGTTTGATCTCATCGGCATTGTCAACCGGACCCTGAAAACGATCCGGCCTACTATATATGTCTGCCTGGAAACAGAGCTGTGGCCGAATATCATCCGGCAGGCGCAGCAACACGGCGCCAAGCTGTTCCTGCTGAACGGACGCCTTTCTGAAAATTCGTTTGCCGGCTACCGAAAGATAAAAGGCTTCATGTCGGATCTGCTCTCCTGTTTCACCAAGATCTCCGTGATCCAGGGGGGCGACGCCAAACGGTTCAGGGCTCTGGGCGCAGACCCGGCCAACATTCGAATTCTGGGCAACGCCAAGTACGACCAGTCAACCTCCCAGACAGACCCGAATCTGGCGGAGCGTTACCGGCAGATGCTGGGCCTCCATCACCGGCAACCGGTGCTGGTTACCGGGAGCACCCATACCGGCGAGGAGGCGATGCTGATCGAGGTGTTTCAAGCCCTGCAGCAGAGGCTTCCGGATCTGGTCTGGATTGTTGCCCCCCGGCATCTGCGGCGGCTCACCGAGGTTGAAAAGCTCTTTGAAGAGCAGGGAATCGCCAGCATGCGGCTGCGTCAGGTTCAGGAGCAGGGCCGCAGCACCGAGGTGGTCGTGGTTGACACCATGGGCGAACTGGCAGGCCTCTATTCCATTGCCACCTACGTTTTCTGCGGCGGCAGCCTGGTGGAACGCGGCGGCCATAATGTTTTGGAGGCGGCGGCCTGGGGAACCCCTGTTTTTTACGGGCCCCACATGGCGGATTTTTCCGACGCCAAGGCGCTGCTTGAGGCTGAAGGCGCCGGTTTCTGCATAAAAACCCCCAAGGAACTCGCCAGACTGCTGCTCTATTTTATTGAAAGGCCCGAAGAATATGCCGTGGCGGGACGAGGCGCCCTGAAGGTCGCCTCCAGACAGCAGGGTGCGGCCCGGAAACAGATCGCGCTCATTAAAGAGGATCTGCATTCCGTAACACAATCATCTTGCGAACATTCTACAACTTAGAGGTCAGGGAATTTTTATGAAAGCACTTATCGCCCTTGAAGACGGCACTATTTTTGAAGGAAAATCCTTCACCGGCTCCGGAGAAACCAGCGGCGAGATCGTATTCAACACCGGGATGAGCGGCTACCAGGAGGTGCTCACCGACCCGTCCTACAAGGGGCAGATCGTCACCATGACCTACCCCCTCATCGGCAACTACGGCGTCAACCCCGAGGATATGGAATCGGACCGGGTGCAGGTCGAGGCGTTCCTGATCAAGGAATACAATGCCATCCCCAGCAATTTTCGTTCAACCGGGACGCTTGCCGATTTCCTCAAAAAGGACAATATCCTCGGGATCGAGGGCATCGACACCCGGGCTCTCACCCGCCACATCAGGGTGGCCGGAGCCTTAAAGGGCATTGTCTCCACCGAGGATCTCGACCCCAAATCCCTGGTCCAGAAGGCCAAGAACTCCCCCGGTCTTGTCGGCCGGGACCTGGTCCGCGAAGTGACCTGTGCCGAGCCCTATGGCTGGCGGGACAACCGCCCTGCCCCCGGCAGCAATTTCAGTACCGCAGCGCCCGGCAAATACAAGGTTGTCGCCTATGATTTCGGCCTGAAATACAATCAGCTCAGACTCCTGGCCGAGCGGAACTGCTCCGTGCAGGTTGTCCCCTGCACCGCTACGGCCGATGAGATCCTGGCCATGAAGCCGGACGGGGTCTTTCTTTCCAATGGCCCCGGCGATCCGGCCGGCATCCCGGGGGTTGTCGATAATATCCGGGCTCTGTTCGGCAAGGCGCCTATCTTCGGCATCTGCCTGGGCAACCAGTTGCTCGGCCTTGCCTATGGAGGCACCACCTACAAGCTCAAATTCGGCCACCGCGGCGCCAACCAGCCGGTCAAGGATCTCCTTACCGGCAAGGTTGAAATAACCTCGCAAAATCACGGATTCTGCGTTGACTCAACCACCCTGAATCCGGATGATATCGAACTGACCCATATCAACCTCAACGACAACAGTGTCGAAGGCATGCGGCACCGGAAGTACCCGATATTTTCCGTGCAGTACCATCCGGAAAATGCCCCGGGGCCGCACGACTCGCTGTATCTTTTCGACAGATTCATTGAAATGATGCAGCCCTAGCGGCGCAAACGACAGCGCAACGACATAATAGCCGTTGCCACAACGGCATAAAGACCCGTAACTCCGTAACGGCTCCTAAATTGAGATAACCACAAGCAGGTAAGAAAATCCGATGCCTAAAAGAACCGACATTAAAAAGATTCTGATTATCGGCTCCGGCCCCATCATCATCAGCCAGGCCTGCGAGTTCGACTATTCCGGCACCCAGGCGGTTAAGGCTTTGAAAGAGGAAGGCTACGAGGTCGTCCTCATCAATTCCAATCCCGCCACCATCATGACCGATCCCGAGATTGCCGACCGGACCTACATTGAGCCGATCACCCCGGAGATGGTCGCCAAGATCATCGAACGGGAGCGCCCGGACGCGCTTCTGCCCACCCTGGGCGGGCAGACCGCCCTCAACACCGCGATCAAGGTCGCCGAGCTGGGCGTGCTGGAAAAATTCGGGGTGGAGTTGCTCGGCGCCAATATCGCGGTGATCAAAAAAGCGGAAGGCCGCGACTCATTCCGGGATGCCATGCGCAAGATCGGTCTCAAGGTTCCGGAAAGCGCCATCATCCACACCCTTGAAGAGACCAAGGCCGCCAGCGAGCAGATCGGCTTTCCCATCATCGTCCGCCCCAGCTTTACCCTGGGCGGCACCGGCGGCGGTATCGCCTACAACTCCCAGGAACTCGACGAATTCTGCAAGGCCGGTCTCGACCTGAGCATGAATTCCGAGGTCATGCTCGAAAGAAGCCTGCTGGGCTGGAAGGAGTACGAGCTTGAGGTGATGCGCGACAAGGCCGACAACGTGGTGATCATCTGTTCCATCGAGAACGTTGACGCCATGGGAGTGCACACCGGCGACTCCATCACCGTGGCCCCGGCCCAGACCCTCACCGACCGCGAGTACCAGGAGATGCGCAATGCCGCCATCGCCATCATGCGGGAGATCGGCGTGGAAACCGGCGGCTCCAACGTCCAGTTTGCCGTGAATCCGAAAGACGGCGAACTGATGATCATTGAGATGAACCCCAGGGTATCGCGGAGTTCCGCCCTGGCCTCCAAGGCCACCGGCTTCCCCATTGCCAAGATCGC
>JAZDIS010000205.1:0-5662 GCA_043804705.1 Pseudomonadota bacterium
CTGATTACCATACGGCTGTGTGCTTGTAACGATTTTATAAAAGGAGAATAATATGTTTGGTTTGGGTACTCCGGAATTGATTGTTATCTTGGGGATCGCTTTTTTGGTTTTTGGCGGGAAGAAGCTGCCGGAAATCGGCTCCGGCCTCGGCAAGGCCATTTCCTCCTTTAAGAAGGGACTGCACGAGGTGGAAGAAACCGTCCCCGGCGTGAAAGAGGTCGCTTCCCTCAAAGAGGAAGTCGGCAAGGTCAAGGAGATGGCCAGCCCATTTGCCAAATAAGATGAACTTGCAAAAACAGGAAAAAACCAGCGGGTTCGTGGTTCAATAGTAAAGACTCACAAGCCGTTCTCCGTTTACATCGCGTCTTTTCGAAGTCTTCGTTTATCCGAGATTTCAACAAATGAACAAGGGGCGGTTGTCGAGCGCACAGGGGCAGACAGATACCTGGTATCTGTCTGCCCCTGTTTTTTTATGTCCGGTGCCGGAAGAAAGCGTTCCCGGTCTCTGCCTTATTCCGCCGGGGCGAGAGTGGGAAACCGCTGGCTGATGGCGAGATTCCAGATTTTGAGCTGGTCTTTGGCCTTCTCAAAAATCTCGGTTACATCCCCTTCGATGGTCACCGTGGTGATGGTGTCGCCCTGCCGGATGCTGTCGATCACCTCTTGATCCTTTTCGCCGGCGATTTCTCCGAAAACCGTGTGTTTGCCGTCCAGCCAGGGGCAGGGGACATGGGTGATGAAGAACTGGCTGCCGTTGGTGCCGGGGCCGGCGTTGGCCATGGAGAGGATGCCCGGCTTGGTGTGCCCGAGGCTTGCGTCGAATTCGTCGGCAAAGTCATAGCCGGGGCCGCTGGTGCCGGTGCCCTTGGGGCAGCCGCCCTGCACCATGAAATCCGGGATGACCCGGTGAAATTTGAGGCCGTTGTAAAAGCCGCGCCGGGCGAGATTGGCAAAGTTTGCCACGGTTAAGGGGGTTTTCCCGGCGAACAGCCTGAGGGTGATGGTGCCTTTGCTCGTTGTCATTGTGGCGGTCAAGTCGCTCATGATGGTCCTCGTTGGTTATGAACTGTCCCGCAGCACCATATCTGCTTTGTCATCGGCCAGCTCGTGTGCACTAGCACACTTCGCAGGCCTCTTTCGCGCATCTGCGGCACTGCTGAACAGCTACAGTTGGGGATGTTTCAGTCTGTTTTTAGGTTTTAGCGGAATATTTACGAACTACTGCTGCAATTCCTTGACGATGGCATCGCCCATGGCAGCGGTGCCGACGGCCTTGCTCTGGTCCACGGCAATGTCCGGGGTATGCACGCCTTTGTCCAGCACTGCGGCGACGGCTTTTTCAATGGCGTCCGCGGCAGCGCCCTGATCCAGGCTGAAACGCAGCATCATCGCCGCGGAGAGGATCTGGGCGATGGGGTTGGCAATGCCTTGGCCGGCAATGTCCGGGGCGGAGCCGCCTGCCGGCTCGTAAAGGCCGAAGCCTTTTTCATTCAGGCTGGCCGAGGCCAACAGCCCCATGGAGCCGGTGATCATGGCGCATTCGTCGGAGATGATGTCGCCGAACATGTTGCCGCAGAGCATGACGTCGAACTGGTGCGGATTTTTGACCAGCTGCATGGTGGCGTTGTCCACGTAGATGTGGTTCAGGCTGACATCCGGGTATTCCTTGGCGATCTCGATGACCACCTCCCGCCAGAGCACCATGGTGGTAAGCACGTTGGCCTTGTCCACCGAGGTGACGATTTTGCGGCGCAACCTGGCTGCCTCAAAGGCGCGGCGGGCGATGCGTTCGATCTCCCAGCGGTGGTAGACCATGGTGTCGAAGGCCTTTTCGTTGGCCCCGGAACCTTCCCGGCCCTTGGGCTGGCCAAAGTAGATGTCGCCGGTGAGTTCGCGCACGCAGAGGATGTCGAAGCCGTCCCCCACGATATCGGCCCTGAGCGGGCTGGCTGCGGCCAGGGATTTGAAAATCCGGGCCGGACGGAAGTTGCAGAACAGCTCGAAATGTTTGCGGAGAGGCAGCAGGGCGGCGCGTTCCGGCTGCTGGGCCGGGGGCAGCGATTCCCATTTGGGGCCGCCCACCGAGCCGAAGAGGATGGCGTCGCTGGCCTCGCACAGGGCAAGAGTCGAGGCGGGCAGAGCCTCGCCGTGGCGGTCGATGGCGCAGCCGCCCACATCGGCGTGTTCGTAGGCAAGGCTGAAACCGAATTTCCGTTGGACCGCGTCCAGGACCTTAAGCGCTTCCTGCATGACTTCCGGGCCGATGCCGTCACCGGCCAATACCGCTATCTTTTTCATCTGGTGTATCCTTGGTGTAGTTTGGATTGGAAAGGTAACTCCCTCGCAAGGGAAGGTACGGGGCAACACCATACCTGATCGGGGTAAAGATGCGCAAGATCAATGTGATTGTTCTTCGTAAACCTTTTTCTGCGTGATCAGCGAAGGGAATGGGCGACATAAACCCGGTTGGCGGCCAGCTGGGCCGGGCAGCGTAACGGATTGCTCCTGGCCGGTCCCGCGCAGGTATCCAGGCCTTCCAAGTCAAAGGGGCCGCCGTGCCCGCTTGCGCAGGCCAAGCTTTCAACGGGGTACGGAGTGTTTTGCTCTTGACATTGGCGAGCTGATTGTATGCAATGAAAATTGCTGAAATGTGCTGCGCTCCACCCGGATTCCGGCGGAATTTCCCCGGAATAGCTCCTGGAATGATTTCGGACGCGAGGATGGGTGACGCCTTTGTTATCACAATAATACCAAATAATATCATGGGTAAAATGCAGAAAAACAGAGAGAGTATCACCCGGCCGCTGGTTTTCCCCCTGGCCTTAGCCCTTGTTCTTAGCCTTGCCGCTTCGTTGTACGGGATGCGTTGGGTGCAGCAGCAGAACACCAATCAGCGCTTATATGATGAGACGCTGCAAGGGCAGCAGCTGTTTCGTTCCCTGCTCGATGCGGAAGTAAAGCAGCTGCAGATGCGGATCGAAATCCTGCAAGCGGATCAGGCCTTGCAGAAAGCATTTTTGGCCAGGGATCCTTTCCGGCTCCAAGCGGCTCTTTCCCATCTTGGCCCCAAGGTGGCAGGAGCCTCCAGCATGGGGCTTTTGTTTTTTGATGCGGAGCGGAACCTTGTTTTTTCCGCTGACAATCCCGCGACCTCAGGCGAGGTGTTGGAGCGCCAGATGCTCAGCCCGGCTTTCCTGACACAGAGGCTGGCCCATGGTCTGGAACTCGACAGGGATGGCAGGTTTCTCCTGCGGGTTGTGGTTCCTTGGGGCGTGGCAGGCGGTGGCGCGGGCTATGTGGAAATGAGTCAGGAGATAGGCTTTTTTGCCCCCAGGCTGAAAGAGAGTCTCGGGTACGAAATATTCATCACGGCGAACAAGACATGGATTGACCGGAAACAGTGGGAAGCAGCAGGACACAGTGCCGGGAGCTGGCAGGAGCTGGCCCGGTGTGTGGTCTTGGCGCGCACCGTGCCCACCCTGCCAGGGGAGGTATGCGCGGCTCTCATGGCAGGTGCCCCCCAGGTGGGTGTCAAAACTTTTGATTTTACGGAGGGGGAAAGGCATTTCCGCGGTGGGATTATTGAGCTTCTCGATCCGGAGCGGAATAAAATCGGCGCCCTGGTGATGTTGCAGGACGTTACCGGCGAGGTGGTTTCCCTCTGGGCCATGGCCCTCTATCTGGGGGGGGTGGGCCTTGGCGTCGTGATCTTGCTTTTTTTGTTTTTTTACTTCTACATTGCCAGGCTGGATCGCAGGCTGGCCACGAATCATGAAAATCTCCGGGATGTTATTGCCAGTAAGGATGTTGCCCTGTCCCAAACCTCGACCCAGCTCCAGCAGGACATTGCCCGGCGCGAAAAGGCGGAGCGCGATTTCCAGAGGGTTTGCCGGCAAAATCAGTTGATCCTCGATGCCGTAGGCGAGGGGATTTTCGGCCTTGATTCCCAGGGCAATCATACCTTTGTCAACCCTCAGGCCGCAAGGATGCTTGGCTATGCGCCGGAAGAGCTTGCCGGGCAGCCGAGCCATGCCATCTGGCACCATAGCCGCCAGGACGGCACCCATTTCCCGGACCTCGAGTGCCAGATATATCAGACCCTGCGCGACGGCAAGGTCCATCATCTTGAAGATGATTTTTTCTGGCGCAAGGATGGCACGGGTTTTCCCGTTGAGTATACCAGCACCCCCATCAAGGAAGAAGGACAGCTGGCCGGGGCCGTAGTCAGCTTCAAGGATATCTCCGATAAGAAGAAGACCCTGCGCGATCTCATCGCCAGCGAAAACCGTTACCGGACCATGAGCGGCATCGCTCAGGACGCCATTATCCTCATGGACGACCGTGGCCGGATTGCCTACTGGAATCCGGCTGCCGTGCGGATCTTCGGTTATACCGAAGGCGAGGCCCTGGGCCGTGATCTCCATGAGCTGGTCATGCCGGCCCGGCTTGCTCCCGAGTTAAAAAAAGGGCTGGCGAAGTTTTGGGACAGCGGCGAGGGAAAGGGTATTGGTCAGCTCATGGAGATGAGCGCTCTTCGCAAGGGAGGCACGGAGTTTCCGGTGGAACTCGCCCTTTCCGCCCTGCGTCAGGAAGAGGGGTGGTGGGCCGTGGGCATTGTCCGTGACATCTCGGAACGGGTGCGGGAAAGAACGGAGCGGGAGGATTTGCAGGCCCAGTTGCGCCATTCGCAGAAGATGGAGGCCATCGGCACCCTGGCCGGGGGGATTGCCCACGATTTCAATAATATCCTCGCCGCCATCATGGGTTACACGGAACTGGCCATGCTTGAGGTCGGGGAGGGAAGTCTTCGGGCTACTCTTGCCGAGGTGCGCAGGGCCAGCGGCAGGGCCAAGGATCTGGTCGCCCATATCCTTGCCTTCAGCAGACAAGGGGAGATGGTCAAGGCGCCGGTTCATGTCGCGCCCATCATCAAGGAGACTCTCAAGATGTTGCGGGCTTCCCTGCCGGCGACCATTGAGATCAGGCAGACCATGGGCCAGGATATTGGCAAGATCCTGGCCGATCCCACCCAGATCCATCAGGTACTGATGAATCTCTGCACCAATGCGTCCTATGCCATGCGGGAGACCGGGGGGGTGCTCGAGGTTGCTCTTGACCAGAAGTATGTAGAGGAGGAGCCGTTCCTGCGCACCTTTGCCCTTGAGCCCGGCAACTACCTCAGGCTCACGGTGCGTGACACCGGGCAAGGTATTGCCCCGATCATCCTAGACAAAATTTTTGATCCTTTTTTCACCACCAAGAACCGGGGCGAGGGTACCGGCCTGGGGTTGTCCGTGGTCCACGGTATCGTCATCAGCCATGGCGGGGGTATCGAGGTGCAGAGCGTCCAGGGAGAGGGAACGATTTTTTCGCTCTATTTTCCCGTGTTGGAAAGCGTTACGGAAACCGTTGAAGCTGTTGTCGCAGACGCTCCGCCAGCCGGCAAGGAGCGGGTGCTGTTTGTTGATGATGAGAGCCCTCTGATCGAACTGGGTGAAAGGATTCTTGTCTATCTCGGCTACCAGGTGACCACCAGGACCAGCAGCATCGAGGCGCTGGAACTGTTCCGATCCCAGCCGGACAACTTTGATCTGGTTGTCACCGATTATACCATGCCCAACATGACCGGCGGCGAACTGGCCAAGCACATCCTTGCCATACG
>JAZDIS010000206.1:0-12816 GCA_043804705.1 Pseudomonadota bacterium
CTGGATTGCCCCGATTGTCGCCGTAAACTGGAGAGCCACCTGGTTGCCTCCTTCCGGGAGGGGGGTTGTCCGCGCAACCGAACCGCCGACTACAACCCAGCAGGGTTGATCCGTGGTCAGGAGCATGTGGACTTCAACGAGATCCCCGGCCGCAAGCGTCTCATGGGAGGTAAGCTTGATTCCGCTGGCGCTCAGGCTTACCTCCCCAACCCTTGTTGCTTCCTGTTGTCTGGCAATAAGATGAAAATCAAGGAGGCTGTCCAGTTTGCTGTTGATCTGGAGGAGCAACTGGGGCATGGAGGGCTTGAGGTCTTTTTCCTCGTTGTACCGCGACAGCTTGTAGAACCCGAACAGGAGGTCCAGCTTGGCGTTGGCCTCAAGGAGCATCAGGGCAAAGGACGGGTCGATTTCGTAGGAAAAAGGCTTCAGCCCTGCACCGAGCCGGCCTGAGTCGGAAAGGGCCACGGGAATTATCCTGGCCACGGGCAGGACGCCGTTTTCAATTTTTTGCACCGAGGTTGCCAGTAGATCATCAATCCGGAAATTTTCCCGACGATTCTGTTCGCTGGTGTTTGCAGAGTTGTCAGTTGGCATGCCTTGAATCCTTTATAAAATACGGAACATCATACCCTGTTGCGGTAAATTTGGAATTGTTTTTTGCGCGGGGAGCGGTGCTATTTTGCCTGAGAGCGTCTGGAAGTCATGGCCGGGTGGAAAGGCTGACGATATCGTAAAGGGTTAAAATGGGGGATGGCCAAGCCGAAATCGTCAGATGCAGGTAAGCGAGTCCGCGCGCCTGCAAGATCCCGAGATAACGCAAGGCAGTAGCTGGCGAATTTTCTAAGTCTGAGCAAATCTGCACTATCAAGGCTAATGCACCGAACAGGAGATGCAGGGGTCGTAAGCCCGCACCAGCATCTCCGCCAGCAGTTCGATCTCCCGGTCTTTTTTTCCGGTCTTGGCATACTGACCGGCCAGCGCCTCGATGTCGTGCAGGATGTTGGCGTGGTTCTGGCTGGTGGGAATAACGCAATCGGCCTTGATGACCTTGCCGTCTTTATCGAATTTATAGTAATGATAGAGGATGCCCCGGGGAACCTCCACCGCGCCGACTCCTTCTCCTTTTTTCGCCAGAACCGGCTGGCGTGGTTCCTGCCAGGGACTGGCCAGCAGGGTGTCGATGAGCCGCACGGAATCGAGAACCACGTGAACGCATTCCACCAGCTGGGCCACATTGGCCATGTACGGATTGTGATTCACCGGGACAAGGCCCAGGGATTTCGAGATTTCCCGCGCGGTGGGGTGGAGCAGCGCGAAGTTGTTGTTCAGGCGGGCCAAGGCTCCCACCGCCAGGGAGGCGCGGGACAATTTGCTCAGCTTGGAGGTGAAGCCCGCCATGCAGTATTCATTGGTCATGGCCCGGTATTGGTCTTCCTTTTTCAGGACCCCATCCGTCGAGACAAGCCCGCCGCCGATAAAGGGATAGTCTGTGTCGCCCTTGAGGGAGACGAATTCCGTTTCCCGGCTGAAATCAGGGAGGGCAAAGGTCTTAAACAGTTCCGCCGAGGCGAGCAGATCAGGAACCGAGGCCAGCAGCCGCTGGCGAATTTTTTCCAGCTGGCCTTTTTCCGGCAGCATGGTGAAGCCGCCCACCACGGTCCGGGTCGGGTGCAACCGTCTGCCGCCGATGATGTCGCAGGCGTCGTTGGCCAGCAGCTTGAGGCGCAGGGCTCGTTGCACCACATCCGGGTGGGTCTTGGCCAGGGGCAGCACACTGCCCGTGCCGAGGAAATCCGGGGCGGCAAGAAAGTACAGGTGCAGGATATGGCTCTGCAGGGTTTCCATGTGCTTGAGCAGGAGCCGGAGGTCAGCGGTCTGGGAAGAGGGGGTGATGCCGAAGGCGTTTTCCACGGCCCGGATGCTGGCCAGGGTGTGGCCGATGGAGCAGATTCCGCAGATCCGTCCAGAGATATAGGGCGCGTTTTCCCAGTGCTTGCCCACCAGCATGGCCTCGAAAAAACGGGGCGTTTCCACCACCTCCCATTGCGCCTTTTGACCACCCCGTTTTTGATGCTGATGTTGATATTGCCGTGGCCTTCCACCCTGGTCAGGTGGTGGACATTGACCTCACAGGAGAGCTTCATTATTTTTTCCTCCTGGTCGGCATCTTTTTGTCCTGGCTGCGGACTGCGTCGGCTAAAGAGGCAAAGCCGCCGAAACATTCCAATCGGTCGAGGATGGTTTCGCTGTCAAAGCCGTAGGTGTGCATGATTTCTTCCAGTTGTTTGAGGTTGGCCGCTTCCGCTGGGCCGCGGCAACCCCAGCAGCCCCTGCGGTTGCTGGTGCACCAGGCATCGCAGCCGGCCCGGGTAACCGGGCCTAGGCAGGGCTCGCCGAGTTCGAACAGGCAGATGTTCTCGTTGGCCTTGCACTCCATGCACACCGGGTATTCCGGATGGTGCACCGCCTTGCCCACCACTAGATCGGTGACGATTCTTTCGACCTCCTCCTTTTTGATGGGGCAGCCGAAAATTTCGAGGTCTACCTGGACAAAATCCGCCAGGGGATGCACCTCCATGGTCTCGATGGGAAAGTCGCCGTAGACCTCTTTCTTGACCCAGTCCAAGTCGCGGAAGCGGTTTTTCAGCTGGTTGACCCCGCCGAAGCAGGCGCAGGAACCGAGGGCGACCAGGATTTTGGCGTTTTTGCGGATCTCGGTGAGGCGGGCTATTTCATCCTGCCGGGTGACGCTGCCCTCGACAAAGGCGATGTCGTAGGTGTCGGCTCGCTCGCTCATGCCTTCGCGGAAATTGACGATCTCCACCAGGTTGAGAAAGTCGAGGAGGGTGGCCTCGTTGTTCAAAAGCTGCAGCTGGCAGCCTTCGCAGGAGGTGAGCTCGAAGAACCCGACCTTTGGCCGGGCAAGGGGGACGCCGAGGTAGGAGAGTGGTTCGCTCATCTCAGATCGCCTCCTTGAGGTTCATCACCGACCAGTAATCAAAGACCGGGCCGTCCAGGCAGGTGTAGGTCGAGCCGATATTGCAGCGGCAGCATTTGCCCCGGCCGCAGTGCATGCGGCGCTCCAGGGAAACGAACATCTTCTGCATGGGCAGTCCGGCCTCGGTGAGCATCTTGCAAACGAAATGGAACATGACCGGCGGCCCGCAGACAATGGCATAGGTGTTCTCCCGCAGGCTTGCTGTTTGGCTGATCCGTTCTTTTAAGAGTTCGGTGATCAGGCCGGTGCGCCCCTTCCAGCTCTTGTCCGCCCGATCCACCGTGATGCCGAGGTTGATATCGAAGCGGCGCCATTCCTCGTACTGGTAGGTGAAGAGCAGTTCCGCCGGGGTTTTGGCGCCGTACATGATGTCCACTCGTCCGTATCGGCTCCGGTTTTCCAGCACCGATAAAAGGGGAGAGCGCAGGGGCACGATGCCCAACCCCCCCCCGATGAGCAGGATGTCCTGGCCCTGCATCTTTTTCAGGGGGAAAGAGGTGCCGAACGGACCGCTTATCCCTACCCTGGCGCCCCGTTCCAGCCGAGCGAGAAAATTGGTAAGATTGCCCACCGCCCGGATGCACAGCTCAAGGTCGCCGCGCCGCACCGGAGACGAGGAGATGGAGAAGGGTGCTTCGCCGATCCCCGGCAGCTCCAGCATGACGAACTGACCGGGCTGGAAGGAAAAATTGTTCCGCTGCCCGGGGTCGATGATCTGGATCTGGTAGAGTTTTTCGTTCGCGGTGAGCTGGTAGACGCTGGTGATCTCGGCGGGCAGGGTATACTCGAAGCTGCCGGGGTCTTGCTTGCGGTGCGCGCCTGAGGTCTGGCCGAGGATATCGATAAAATGAAGTTTGTTCTGCATGGCTTACTCCTTGCCCCGGACACTGGCGATGACTTCGGGGGGGGTGATGCCGGCAAGGCAGGCTGCCCCGCAGCGGCCGCAGCCAACGCAGAGGGATTCTTCAAAGGCCTCCACGAAGCCGCGGTGTTTGTGATAGTACCGGTATTTCAGGCGACTGGAGCTTTTCGGCCGGAAATTGTGGCCGCCGGCAACCTTGGCAAAGTCGATGAGGTTGCAGGAATGCAGGGATTTTGTCTTGCTCGCGTGTTGCAGGTCAAGATCGACATGTTCATCAACGCCATAGCAATAGCAGGTGGGGCAGACATTGGCGCAGGTTCCGCAGGAAAGGCATTTTTCACCCCAGTAATCCCAGGCCGATGATTCAAATTCAAGGTCGAGGATCTTGGTGAGATCCGAGGTCTCCACGGTGGCGGCGTAGCGTTTGATTTTTGCCCTGGTTACCTGTTTATAGAGGGTGTGGTCTTTGCTGCCCGGTTCCTTGCAGTTGATCTGGTTTAAAAGGTCAAAGGCCGTGGCGGAAAGGATTTCCGCAAAATATTTGCCGCCCAGATCGGTGAGGAACAGATCAAAGCCGTGGATAGCGGAGTCTGTTCCCATGGAGCGGCAGAAACATTGGGGTTCCGGGTTGCAGTCGATCCCGATGATGAAGAGGTTTTTTCGTTTGCCCATGTAGTACGGGTTTGGGTAGTTGCTTTGCGCCAGGACCAGATCCAGCTTGTTCAGAGCATTGATGTCGCAGGCATGCATGCCGAAGAAAACCAGAGGCTGGTGGATATTGAGGTCGACATGCTTTTCCCAGCCGTCGCGGGTCATGGCAAAGGTGGACAACGTTTCCTGGTGGGGAAGGACAAAGCGTTTTGGCGAATGCACCGTCTGGGTGTAGTCAAGGGCAAGTTCCTTGAAGTCATAGACCACATCAAAATCGTAGAGACGCTTGCCGTTGCGGTCGTTCCCTCGCGCGACGGGGCCGACAATGATGTTGACGGCCAGCAGCTCATGGAGACGGGCAAGCTCCTGTTTTTTGAAGACCTTGAAGATCATGACAGCCCTCCTAGGCTGAGTGGGGAACGGCGCAATCGTTATAGCGAGCGACGTATGCCTATTGAGATATAACGATCGGCCTTCGGCTGTCAAGCAATTGTCTGCGGGCAAGATTATTTCGCCACTACGAAAGCCCCGGGGAAGCCGGAACCGGCCATGGTCTGCTCCATCTGCCTGGCTACGGCCAGGGTTGATCCGGCCTTTACCTGGACGCGGTAGAATACCTGCTCACCCCGCGCATAGCGGACGGTCTCGGTCTCCCTGCCCCCCTTGCTCATCTTGTCCTTCAGCCGGTCGGCGTTTTCCCGGACGGTGAAGGCGCCGATCTGGACATAAAAATCACCCTTCTGGAAATCCTCGTGGGGCAGGAAACGGGCGGCGGTCTTGTTGTCGGCAAGCTGGACGGTTTCCGCCTCGCCCAAGGCGGTGATCCGGACCCGGCCGGTTCCTTCCTTAATGATGCCGAGATCCCTGGCCACATTGTAGGAAAGATCAATGATTCTCGTTCCCACGAAAGGGCCGCGGTCGTTGATCCGCACCGTGGTGGAGCGGCCGTTGCCGAGGTTTTCCACCAGGAGCCGGGTGTTCATGGGCAGGGTTTTGTGGGCCGCGGTCCAGTCGTACATATTGTAGGTTTCGCCGTTTGAGGTCTTGCGGCCGTGGAATGGATTGCCATACCAGGAGGCAATACCGGTTTCGCTGTATCCCTCGGACGAAGGCAACGGATAGTAGGTCTTGCCCTCAATCTGGTAGGGCCTTTGCGTGGCCGGGATTTTGCCCGTCTTGGCCGCCGGCCTGGCTGGGGGAGCAGCCTTTGGCGGCGGGCTGGGGGTGAGCACCTGGGTTGCGCAGCCGGAAAAGGTTGCGGTGCACAGGAGCAGGAGGGCCGGGAGGAAAAATTTTCGGATGCGTTTGGAACGACTCATGGTTCTGTCTCGAAGGGGAGGTTGGGTTTCAGCCGTTCGCTGAAGAACGCCCCGGCCTTGCCAACGGTGTGCGGAGTATAGGGGAGATAGCGCAGCCGTTCAGGTGCCACGCCAAGATTGTCGAAAACAACCTCTTTGTTGCTGTCAACCATGGACAGATGCAGGTCCAGGATGGGCCGGAAAATGTGGAGCCTGCCGTCCGGCCCAACGCCGACCAGGGGTCTTTCCCAGCGGCGCAGCTCATAGCCCTTGAGCCACAGGCTTTGGCTGGGCGCCCCCGTGATCTTGTCCCGCAGGGAGGATCCTTGGGGGGCGGGGTTGTCCAGCTGTTCCTCCACCTCGCGGCTGCCCTGCACGGCGAGCCGGGACCAGGCGGGATGCTCGGGATTCTCGGTGCGGAGCAGATGGGTGCCCTGATCGTTAAAGCTCCACTGACTGTGGCACACGGTGCAATGGGCCTTTTTCTCGTACTGCCTGTGGGCCGGATGGACCGGCTGGGGCACCACGAGTTTCTTGCCGGTAAGCCGGGTGGTGAGCACCAGCCGGTCTCCCTCAGCCTGGAGGTTGCTCAGGGGCAGGGGCATCCCTGTGCGCCAGCCGTGGCAGCCGAGACAGCTAACCGCCTTTCCCTGCCCCGGCGCAGCCCCGTGCTTGCCCATGAGTTCCGCCCCGCTGTGACAATCAATGCAGGCCAGACCTCTCTGCTGGTGGATGTCCGGGACCAGCTGGTGGAACTCGACGCCGTAGGGCCGGGTTTGGCTGGTATCGGTGCGGTGGGGGGGGCGGTAGGGGGTGCGGTACTCCAGGTTGAAGTCGTGTTCAAAGCGCCCATAATAGTCCCCGCCCACGAAGTTGCCGTAATGGCAGTGCAGACACTGGCTGTCCTCCGGGGATTTGCTGAAGGCGTGGCTGCTCATTTTACCGTTGCCGTATGCCAGATGGCAGGCGGCGCAGCCTGTGCCGCGCACCGTTTCCGGATAGCCGTCGCCGGGGCTGTATACATGGCAGCGCAGACAGCGGCGGCGCAGCAGGTCATCGGCCAGGTCGAGGGGGGAGGCGATTGGGGCGTGGGCCGGGATTTCCGTAAGCGAAGCAAGGGGGGCTTGGGCGCCAAAGGCAGCCCGGACAAGGTTTATCTCGTTTCTTGCGGTGAAATGCAATGAAGCCGCAGTCTGGGTCACCTGGAGGGCATGGCATGTGCCGCAGGACTTCTGCATCTGGTCCGGATGGGCGGGCTGGGTGATGAGCCCGGCATGGGCCTGCTCCTGCGTTGCGCCTGCCGGATTTCCCCCGTGGCAGCCGGTGCAGACGATCTCGTGGCCTGGGTCGAGACGGACCTCCGGATGGCAGCCCTGGCAGCCGGGCGGGTGGGACGAAATTTTCTGAATGGCGGGCTTTTCCGGAGCCTTGTCTTGTCTGCAGCTGGAAAATGCCAAGGCAAGCAGACAGAGTAGCGGCAGGATGGCGCGTTTTTTTTTGTTGCGGCGAAAAGGCATGGCGGACGGGGTATCCTCGGGGCTGATTGATGAATGTTCCCGCCATACTACCTTATTTTGCGGCAATGGCAACAAGCCGCAAGTGCACCACCTGCGGCCATCCGGAATTATTGAGGGAAGGGAACGGGAAAAATGTTGCAATAGGCACCTCCACTCGTTAGTTTGGCAGGGAAAGTATGGGATCTGATTCCAGGGCAATGGCTCGGGGTACGTCCTGTCCGCTATCCGGCGGCAGGAAACGGTCATCTCAAGCCTCTTGCAAACCACCGGGATGTTCGACGTCTCAAAGCCCGCGCGTTCCGGGGAATGACAACAGGAGCCTGTTTCAATCAGCATGAGAAAAATCACCCTTGATAAAGTCACTGCGGGCATGGTGGTCGCAGCTGATATCTTTGGCCAGGATTTTGACGGCGAGCTGCCGCTCATCTGCCGGGGGGTGGAGCTCTCTGATCCCATCATCAGCAAACTCAGAGGCCGGGGATTCAATGAGCTGATTATCGTCACCCCTCCCGGCTACCGGGGAGCGCCGGGCGAGATCCTGGCCCCCACCGAGGTGACCGGGAATATCCTTTTTGACGGCGCCGTGGAGCTCAACTGCGATCTGCCGCCGGAAACAAAGATCGAGGCCGGCGAGGATATCATCATCATCAACGGTGCGGTGGGGCCGGGCTGCAACGTCAGAAGCGCCAACGGCGGGGTCGTCATCACCGGTAATCTGGCAGGCGCCGTTGATAAGCATATCGTCATCTGCGCAGCCAAGCGGGTCGCCATCACCTCCACCACACAACTCTGCGGCCTGGACATCAGGGCCTTGGACGAGGTCGCCATCAGCGGCGATATCGGCGACAGCACGGTGGCCGCCAAGGGCCGGCTGCGTATCGACGGCACCGTCGTCCGCTCGAAGATTTACAGCCAGGCCCGGATTATGGTCGAAAACTGCGGCAACAACACCGACCCCTGCCATCTGTTGGTCAAGCCCCTGGAATGCGGGCCGCTCTTTCAGAAACTTCTGGGCATCGATAAGCAGAATACCGCTTTCGAACAGGAGCGGCAGCGGTTGCAGAACACCATCGACTTGGTCAAAAAGCTCGGCAAGGACATCGAGCGGATGCCCTACGAAAACAAGGTAGAGATGGCCACCGACATCAAGCGTTTTCAAGAGGTGAGCGAAGAGATCAAGGCGGGCCAGGAGCGAAAGGAACAGATCAAAAAAGAGATCGCCGAGGCGTTGGCCACCAGCAGGATCATCATCCGCAGGGAGGCCCTGGCAAAGACCTGGATTACCATTGAGAATTCCAGCCTGGTTCTCGACGAACCAGTAACTAAAACCGCCTTTTTTGTCCGGAACATGCGGGTGGAGGCGGCACCCTTTGGATAACAGCCGGAGCTGGCCGACGGCCGGGAGAAACTGAAGATGAAGATGAAACTGAAACGAAGCATCGGGTTCAAGATGGCCGTGGCCATGACCGTGGGCCTTTTTGTCGTGATCAGCCTCTTTTCCCATACCAGCGTCAAGCTTTCCGAAGAGAGGCTGCTGGCCATGGCCGAGAAAGAAGCCTCCAAGATCAGCGCCGCCATCAAGGGCAGCCTCGACAACGCCATGTGCGCCGAGGGAGAGGGCAGCGTTCAGAAGATCATCGACGCGGTGGGCCGGGAAAGCATGGTCCACGACATCAAGCTGATCAACCGGGATGCCGAGGTTAAATTTGCCAAAAATCCAGGGGAAATCGGCCTTCGGCTCGACAGATCGGTCAAGAGCTGCGCCCTTTGCCACGACAAGGCCACGGTCACCGGAGATAATCTGACCGTACTCTTCACCGATGCGGATGGCCATCGCATCCTGCGCAACGTAAACCCCATCCATAACGAAGAGCGCTGCCACACTTGCCACGCAGACGATCCCGAGGTGCTCGGCAAGCTGCTGGTGGATTTCACCACCGAGGATATCGACTGGATGGTGCTGGAAAACCGCAAGCTTCTCATCTTCTCGGCGATAGCCATCCTGCTCTCCTCCACCCTGCTCTGTTTCCTGCTCGCCGCCGTTCTGGTCAAGCGGCCGTTGCGCAATCTGCTGCTGAAGATGAAATTCGCCGACGACGGGGAAGCCGATGCCCTGGGCGCCATCAGCGGCGATGACGAAATCGCCATTCTCGACGAAACCTATGATTCGCTGATGCAGACCCTCGAGGCCCGCAACCAACGGATCAACCAGCAGATGGAGGAGATGCTCGCCCTGTTTAACGTCAGCGAGATCCTCAACAAGAGCGACTCCATTGATGATAACATCAATTTGATCCTCAAGGCCCTGAGCATCGGTTTTCATGTCCGCCAGTGCGCCGTTCTCACAGTCAACGGGGCGGGCGGCCTGGTGGAGCGGGGGGCATGCGGCATGGACGCCGGCAAGATCAACGCGGTGATCGCCGCGCTTGCCGATCCGGAACTCTACGAGATGGTCGACGCCGGCAAGACCTTCCTGGCCAGCGGTTGTGAAGGGGTGGCTGATTTTCTGGCCGTGCCCATCAAGTCTTCCGGCAACATCGTCGGGGTCATCACCGTGCACGAAGTTTCCGGCATGGAAATCACCGATGACGAGTTGCGGAAATCCTGTGCCATCATCGCCACGTCGCTGGCCCCGCATTTCCAGATCGGTCTGGCCCGGGCCGAAAAGCAGGAGATGCAGGAAAGCCCCTTCAACGCCTTCATTGCCATGGTTGAAAGCGAGATCGCCAAGGTGCGGGAATATTACGGCTCGCTGTCGTTGGTACTGGTGAGTGTCAATAACTACAACGATCTCTGCCGGGAGCGGGGTGCGGAGGCGGCTTCGCAGGCGGTGCAGGAACTGGCCAAGGGGCTGTCGGCCAACCTCGCCGTGGTGCATGAATGCTGCCGTATCGGGGTTCATACCGTGGCGGTGATCCTGCCCATGCTCGACAGCATGGAGGCGCCGCAAACCGTCAACGCCGCCATCGCCGCACTCGGGAGCGATCTCTCCCTGCGGGTCAAGATCGCCACCTTCCCGGACAACGGCGACACCGCCCTGGTACTGCTCCACGCCTTGCGATAGCAAGGGGGCGGCATGCGTGACCTCGATCCCATGAACTGCCTCGCCGGAGTTTTTGCCGGACGCGGCCCCCATGAATTCGTCCTCCGCGTGCCTGCCTTGCTCCAAGCCCGACGGTAATTTCTCGTGCCGGGAGGGGTATTTTCCCTTGGACAAAAGAGAGCGGGATGCGGTATTTTGATGAAAATGTGACCCGGCTCGATTATGTTGGGCTGTCGTCCTTGCCCCCTGCTGTTTGTCGATTGCCTGGTGGCGGCGTAGGCGGCCTGTTTCCCCGGTGACGCATCACGGCGTTGGGGGGTGTTGCTTACGCTGAAAATCATCCATCCTAATTTTTCCTTATTTTACGAGACCGGCGCCATTTCATGAAAACTACAAATCAAACCCATCGCACCAAGTTCATTTTTATCACCGGCGGCGTTCTTTCTTCCCTGGGAAAGGGATTGGCCGCCGCTTCCATCGGCGCCCTGCTCGAGAGCCGCGGGCTGTCCATCACCTTTCAAAAGCTGGGTCCGTACATCAATGTGGACCCCGGGACCATGAACCCCTTCCAGCACGGCGAAGTATATGTTACCGACGACGGGGCGGAAACCGACCTGGACCTCGGCCATTACGAGCGGTATACCTCCGTGGTCCTGGGGCAGCGCAACAACTATACTTCGGGGCGCATCTATCATTCGGTGATCAGCAAGGAGCGGCGCGGCGAGTATCTTGGCGGGACCGTGCAGGTGATCCCGCATATCACCGACGAAATCAAGAGAGCCATCCTTCAGTTTGAAGGCGAGGTGGACGTGGCCATCATCGAGATCGGCGGCACCATCGGCGATATCGAAGGGCTACCCTTTCTGGAGGCGATCCGTCAGTTCCGCACCGATGTGGGGCGTGAAAACTCCCTGTACATCCATGTCACCTGGGTCCCCTACATCAAGACCGCAGGCGAGGTGAAGACCAAGCCCACCCAGCACAGCGTCAAGGAGCTGCGGGCCATCGGCATCCAGCCGGATATCCTGCTCTGCCGTACGGAAAGCCTGCTTTCCAATGAACTGAAGGCCAAGATTTCCCTGTTCTGCAACGTGGAAAAAGAAGCGGTGATCACGGCCCGCGATGTGGACAATATCTACGAGGTGCCGCTCTGTTTCCACGCCGAGGGGCTTGACGACATCATCCTCAACAAGCTCAATATCTGGACCGGGGCGCCGCGCCTCGATGCCTGGCAGGAGCTGGTCGAGAAGGTCAAGCATCCGAAACGCGAGGTGGAGATCGGCATCATCGGCAAATACGTTGATCTGACCGAGTCGTACAAGAGCCTGCACGAGGCCCTGGTGCATGGGGCCGTGGCCAATGAGGCCAAGGTGCGGCTCCGTTACGTGAGCGCCGAGGAGATTGAAGAGAAAGGGGCGGACGACTTGCTGGCGGGGTGCCACGGGGTGCTGGTGCCGGGCGGCTTCGGCAGTCGCGGGGTGGCGGGCAAGATCCAGGCCGTGACCTTTGCCCGGGAGAAAAAGGTGCCCTATTTCGGCATCTGCCTCGGCATGCAGCTGGCGGTGATCGAGTTCGCCCGGCATATCGCCGGGATGAAAGACGCGGACAGCACCGAGTTCAACCAGCTGACCAAGCATCCGGTCATCTACTTCATCAAGGAGTGGTATGATTACCGCACCGGCAAGGTCCAGATCCGTGACGAATCCACCGCCCTGGGCGGCACCCTGCGGCTGGGCGCCTATCCCTGCAAGATGGTGGAGGGCACCTTTGCCCACAAGGCCTATGGCGTAGACGCGATAGAGGAGCGGCATCGGCACCGTTACGAATTCAACAACGCCTTTCAGGACGAGCTGGTGAAGCATGGGCTCATCATCAGCGGGACCTCGCCGGACGAAAAACTGGTGGAGATTGTTGAGTTGCCCGATCATCCGTGGTTTTTGGGCTGTCAGTTTCATCCGGAATTCAAATCCGGCCCCATGAAACCGCATCCGCTGTTCAAGGATTTCATCAAGGCAGCTCTCACGAACGCCGGACTCTAGGTAACTGCCCAGCAGCACCGCATCTGCGTTGTCATCAGCCTGCTCATGTGCGACAGCACATTTCGCAGGCTTCTTCCTAGCATCTGCAGTACTGCTGGGCAGTTACAACTTTGGGGGTTATGTCGGTCATCTGTGACTGAATAGTTCAAACCTGAGGCGGTTCCGGCATTTTTCACCGCAAATTAAGGAGAGCGAGAGTGGAGTCTGTTCGTATCCCGGATTTTTTTGAGGTCGGTCCCAACCGGCCTTTTTTATTGATCGGCGGGCCGTGCGTCATCGAATCTGCCGAACTGTGCCGCGAGGTCGCCGCCGGGCTTAAAGAGATCTGCGCTCGGTTGGGCATCTCCTACATGTTCAAGGCCTCCTTTGACAAGGCCAACCGGACCTCGCTCGATTCCTTCCGTGGCC
>JAZDIS010000207.1:0-2328 GCA_043804705.1 Pseudomonadota bacterium
GGCGGCGAGGCCATGGACGAAGTAACGAGAAAAGCGTGCAAGGATCTTATCGACCGCCTGTATGCGATCAACTAGGCCCAAAAGGTCCATGGTTTGAGAAAAAACGGAATTATGAACCTGATTTGAACCCTGAACTGTGAACCACCGAACCTTAAAACCGAGGTATTTCATGCGCAAGACGATAGGTCCTGTTCTCTCCACAGTGTTTCTTTTTACCTCACTGCTGGCTGTTGCGCCGGCGGCCGGCATACCGCCTTCCGGCGGCGGCGAAAGTAAGCCGATCCTGCAGGCGGCGGTGGTCGATGACCTGCTCGTGACCCTGGATATCCCTAAGAATTCCCCCTTTCTTGCCGGTCAGGATCTGTCGGAAGTGACCGCGGGCAAGGCCGCCGGAAAGAAAGGGGCCGCGAAAAAAGGCGCTGTCCGTTTGCAGGTGCCGGTGGTCGCCGAGAAATTCGCCTCTCTGCCCATGGCGGTGGTGGACAATAATCCTTTGACCCTGGGCGCCTTCCGTAAAGCCCTGCAGCCTGAATTGGGCGAGAACGGGGAGATCGTTGCCAGTGTAGCCAAGCAGAACCCTGCTTCGCTTCTCAACCGGCTGGTGGACAGCAGGGTGATGGTGCGCGAGGCCAGGGAGATCGGTTTTGACACCTTGCCGGAAGTTGCTCAGATGGTGAAGGTCTTCCGCAGACAGAATTTGCGCAGCTACTTGGCCAAGCAGCAGTTGGCCGGGATCAAGGCCGATCCGGCGGAGGTCGAACGCTTATATGTCGAAGCGGCCAGGGAATCTCGCATAAAGGCCATGCTTTTTAATGATGAGGCCGATGCTCAGGCCTTTGCCGGTGAGCTGAAGGCCGCCGAAAGCTTCGACGGGCTGGCGGCTCGTTTTGTCGAGGCGGGCAAGGGGGAAAAAAAGGGCGGAGCGGAGGGGGAGTTTGTCCGCCTGAAAGAGATGCAGCCGGAATTGGTAAAAGCCCTCGAAGGACTTGCCCCTGGGCAGGTAACGCCGGTCCTGCCCCAGAACAAGCAGTTTACCGTGATTCAACTCCTGGAAATGCGTGTTCCTGAAAATCCGGAGATCCGGAAGGATGCCGAACAGCGGGCGCTGAACTTTGCCGGCAACATGGCCCTGGTGGACACGAACAAAAAACTGTTGGCCAAGCATGTGGTTTTCGATAAGGAACTCTTTGATAGCCTGGATTTCACCAAGGATTTTGAGGCGCTTTTGCAGGATAAACGAGTTCTGGCGGAAATCAAGGGCGACGAGCCTTTCACTGTTGCCGAGCTGGCCGAGGCCCTGAAAGGTAAATATTATCACGGGGTGCAGCGGGCTATTGATGAAGGGAAGGTGAAGGAAGACCGGATCAGCGTCCTGAACGAAGAGCTGTACAAGCGGGCCTGGCTCTTGGAAGCCACCGAACAGGGCATTGATCAGACCGAGGGCTTTAAGCGATTGGTGGAGGAATACGAGGACTCCATTATCTTCGGCGCTTTTGTGCAGAAGGCCGTGGTGCCCAGTATTCAACTCGTCATGGATGATCTGCGCAACTATTATAAGAAGAACATCAAAGAGTATGCCTCGCCGGAAATGGTCGGTCTGCGCAGCATGGTTTTTCGCGACAAGGCCAAGGCCCGGGAAGCTCTTGATTCCCTGAAGCGGGGCACGGACTATAAGTGGCTGCAGTCCACGGTTGAAGGGCTTGTGCCCCATGACACCCCCGGCATCATTGAGCTTGAGGGCAAGCTGTTTACCACCGAGACACTGCCCGCGGATGTGGCTGCGGTGCTGGCGGGCGCCACTTTAGGTCAGTACCGCCTCTACCAGGACGGCAAGGAGTTTTTCTATGTCCTGATGGTGGAAAAGGTTCTGCCCCCAAGCGCTCAGCCTTTTGAAGCGGTGCAAAGCACGATTTTGCGGACGGTATTTAACCAAAAGCTGGAAAAGGCCATGGTTGAATGGGGCAAGAAGCTGCGAAAAGTCTACAAGGTGGATGTGTACGTGAAAGGATTCAACAAAAAGGTGCTGTAAGAGCAGGCTGAAGGCTGAGGGACGGATCAGGCGACGGAAGGATGAAGATAGGCCCCAGCCTATACACCTAAATATCAAATACTGAGGAAGACCCCATGCGTTTCCGGCGGCAAACAAACAGGTCTGTTATCGGCCTCTGTGCATTGGTGGCTATTAGCCTTATGCTGGCAATCTTCACGAGTCCCACTTGGGCGGCGAGCAAATTTGCCGCACCCGGGGGGGCGGCGAGCAAATTCGCCGCAAAAGGATGCCTGGACTGTCATCAGAAGTTCAGCGATACCTATTTGAACAAGAAGAGC
>JAZDIS010000208.1:0-2499 GCA_043804705.1 Pseudomonadota bacterium
CCTTTGAGGTTTCCCTCTTTGATCTCAAACAGGCTGGGCAGAACGGCCGGGTATTTTACCTGCTGGAGATAGACCTGATCAAGGATGTGCACCGCAAGAAGCTCACCCCCCTCGATATGCTTTCCCGGCTTGAGGATGCCGGCGAGATCATCGAGATAACGGTCAGCATCGCGGCGGTGGGCACCTTGGAGGATGAGGCTATTCTCGCCGCCATCCCCATGTATGTCCTCCATGCGTCGATCATTGAACCGGACCTCATGCCCATGGTGCTGGATCTTGACGCCGGGAAGATTCAGGCGCTCGGGGAAATCGAGGCGGTAATGGCATTGACCGCCGCGCCCCCATTGCCGGTAGCGGTTCCCCCCGGCGAGGCGCAAAACAAGACGGAACCAGCCCCCGGCGCACAGGATATTCTCCCGGGCCCCCGGCCTGCGCCGGAAAAAACCACCGCTCGCGCCACGGAGACGGAAAAGGGAGAGAAAACCGAAAAGAGCCAAGCCGGGAATCTACAGGCCGAGTCGAGCCTGCGGGTCAACGTGGCGCTTCTCGATCAGCTCATGAACAGGGCCGGGGAACTGGTCCTGTCACGCAACCAGCTTTTGCAGGCGATTTCCTCCGGAAGCCGGGAAGAGATCATGGTTGCCGGGCAGCGGCTCAACCTGGTCACCTCGGAGCTGCAGGAAACCATCATGATGACGCGAATGCAGCCGGTGGGCAACATCTTCAGCAAGTTCCCCCGGGTGGTCCGTGAGCTGGCCAAGCAGTTGGGCAAGGAGATCGAGCTGAGCCTGGAAGGCAAGGAGGTGGAACTCGATAAAACCATTATCGAAGGCCTGGGAGATCCCCTCACCCATCTGGTGCGAAATGCCGCCGACCACGGCATCGAGCTGCCGGAAACCCGGCGCGCCAGGGGGAAAGCCGCCGCCGGGCATATTGTTCTCCGCGCCCACCATGAATCCGGCCAGGTGATCATCGAAATCCAGGACGACGGCAAGGGAATCGATCCGGAAAGGATCGCCCAGACCGCGGTCCGGAAAGGATTGATCACCCAGGAGCAGGTGCAGGCCATGTCGGACAGCGAAAAGGTGAACCTCATCATGCTCCCCGGTTTTTCCACGGCCGAACGGATCACCGAGGTCTCCGGCCGGGGGGTGGGCATGGATGTGGTGAAGACCAACCTGGACAAGCTGGGCGGCCAGGTGGAGCTCCTTTCCCTGCTGGACAAGGGCTCCTGCATCCGGATCAAGCTGCCCTTGACCCTGGCCATCATTCCAAGCCTGCTGGTGTTGAGCGGCAAGCAACGCTTCGCCATCCCCCAGGTCAATGTCGGCGAACTGCTGCGCATCCCGGCCGCCGATGTCCGGGAACAGGTGGAAAAGATGGGGGAAGCGGAAGTCCTCACCCTGCGGGGCGAACTCATTCCCTTGCTCCAGCTCAGCAATGTCCTTGGCATCAGCCGCACCTTTTACGATCCCAAGACCGGCCGTTACCGGGAGGACCGCCGGGCCAGGCTTGCCGACGAACGGTTGCTGGAAGAGGCGCGAGAGGGACGGATGGAAGCTGCGGAAACGATTGCCATGGCCGCGCAACAGGCAGCGGAGGAGCGGCGGCAAAGCCGGAGCAGCGACGTCAACATCGCCATCGTCCAGGCAGGCTCCAGCCGCTACGGTCTGGTGGTGGACAAACTGAGCGACAACGTGGAGATCGTGGTCAAGCCCCTTGGCCGCCACCTGAAAGGTTGCGAGGTCTATGCCGGGGCCACCATCATGGGCGACGGCCATCTTGCCTTGATTCTCGACATAAACGGCCTCTCGCACAAGGCGGACCTGCGCTCCTTGAGCGAAACCGAGGCCACTGCCCGTATGGCGGAACAGCTTGAGGGAAAACAGGGGGAAGAAAAGCTGACCCTGCTCATGTTCCAGAATGGCCCGGCGGAGTACTGCGCCGTCCCCCTGGACACGCTGCTCAGGGTGGAGAAGATCAAAACCGAGCAGGTGAAAATCAGCGGCGGCAAAAAGGTCATCCAGTACCGGGGCGGCAATCTCCAGGTCTACGGACTGGAGGAGGTGGCCAGCGTCGCCCCCCTGGAGAACCGGGAGGATCTCATCGTCCTGGTCTTCAGCGTGGCCGGGCGCGAAGTGGGGTTGCTGGCCGCGCAGCCTTTGGATGCGGTGGACCTGGAAAGTCCCATCGACGAGGAGACCCTCCGGCAGCCGGGGATACGGGGATCCGCCATCATCCGCAGGCAGACGACTCTGATCGTCGATCTTCCCGGGTTCATGCAGGCCTTGAATCCGCAGTGGTTTGCCGATGGCGCCGCCCCTTCGCCAAACCCGGCCGGCGGCGGCAGTCAGGGGGAGCAGCCGGACAACCGGACCGTTCTTCTGGTGGAGGACTCGGATTTTTTCCGCCATCAGGTCAGGATGATTCTCGAGGAAGCGGGGCTTCCCGTGGTAGCCGCGGAAAACGGCCAAGTGGCCTGGGAACATCTGGATGCCC
>JAZDIS010000209.1:0-3451 GCA_043804705.1 Pseudomonadota bacterium
TTTGTAGTGTGTGTTGAGGGGCCTGGGGTTTTTGGCGCACACAAATAAGGGGCACCTGCAGCTGGACGCCTTGTACGCCACAAAAACCTGGGTTTTTATTTGTCAAAAACGGCCGGTGGACCTGGATCAGGAGATGGTGAAGATGGCGGAAAACCAGCTGATGTTTCAGGTAATCGCCAAGAGCATCGGGAAAAAATTTGATTCACTGCGCTATGCCATTGACGAGGGAGGCAAATAACAAATGGATACTTTAACCGCCATGCAAATCAGCGGCTCCGCGCTCAAGGCCGAGCGGGCCCGGCTCAATATCGCGGCCATGAACCTGGCCAACGCCAACACCACCAGGACCATGGAAGGCGGGCCGTACAAGGCCAAATCCGTGGTTTTCGCGGCCAAGCCTCTGGAAGGGGTGAATTTTCAGGACGCGCTCAACTCCACCACCGAGCGGCTTCGCAAGGTTGAGGTGGTGCAGGTTTCCGAGGACAAGGCGCCGTTCAAGGAGGTCTACGATCCATCGCACCCGGACGCTGATGCCAACGGGGTGGTTCGTTTTCCCAATGTCAACGTGGCCGAGCAGATGGTGGACATGATGAGCGCCCGGCGTTCCTATGAAGCCAATGTCACGGCCCTGGATGCTGTCAAAAATATGGCGCTTAAGGCCCTGGAGATCGGCAGATAGTTGCTGATTGAAAGAAAATGGTTTGGACTATTTGTAAAGCAAGCCGCACGCAATTGGAGATATAGAGATGAAAGAAGTAACCATGCAGCCGGTCAGCCTGCCCGGATCATCGCCGCTCAAGGCCCCTGGCACTCCCGGTGTTGCGGGCACGGGGTTTTCCGAGATTCTCAGCCGCTCGATCGCCGAGGTGAACGGTCAGAGCCAGGAGGCTGATCTGCTGGTGAAGGGGCTTGCCGCCGGGGAACACGCCAATATTCATGAAACCATGATCGCCATGGAAAAATCGGGTATCTCCTTTCGGATGATGACCCGGGTGCAGCAGAAGGTCATTGACGCATACCGTGAAGTCATGAGGATGCAGATTTAAGAGGCTGTTGAAAAACTATTCTGGATAAGGAACAGAACATGGCTACCCCAAAAGAAATTCTTGAGCAGATCGCTTCCATCGTCAAGGGATTGAGTATGACCCAGAAAATACTCGGGGTCGTGGTGATCGCTGTGGTGGTCGGCGGGCTGTTGAGCCTGACCACCGCCAGCAAGGAAACCTCCTACAAGGTTCTTTTCTCCGGTCTGAATCAGGAAGATGCGGGGGAGGTCTTGACGAAACTCAAGGACCAGCGCATCCCTTACAAGTTGTCGGATGATGGCGGGGCTATCCTGGTTCCGGCCACGCAGGTGTATGAGGTCAGGTTGAGCCTCGCAGGCGAAGGGTTGCCCAGGGGCGGCGGCGTTGGTTTTGAGATCTTCAACCAGACTAGCTTCGGGCAGACCGATTTTGTTCAGCGCTTGAACTATCAACGGGCCTTGCAGGGAGAGCTGGCCAGAACCATCAGAAATTTCCAGCAGGTCGTCGAGGCCAGGGTCCATATTGCCACCCCCAAGGAGTCGGTGTTCATCGAGGATGAAAAGCCCCCCACCGCTTCGATCAGTGTCAAGCTGCGCGGCCGGGAAAAACTCAACCAGCATGAGATCCAGAGCATTGTCAATCTGGTGGCCAGCGCGGTTCCGGGGCTTGCCACGGAAAATATCACCCTGGTCGATACCAGCGGCCGTCTGCTCTACCGGAAACAGGCCGAGGGCGAGGGAGTGCTCACCGGCAATCAGTTGGAGTACCAGGTAAAGATTGAAGACACCCTGCGGCAGAAGGTGGAGACCATGCTGGAGGAGGTGGTTGGCGTCAACCGGGTCAGGGCTCGGGTTACCGCGGAGATAGATTTCAACAAGGTTGAGCGGACCGAGGAAATTTTTGATCCCGAGGCCCAGGTGGTGCGCAGCGAGCAGATGCTTACGGAAAACGATCAGCGCGGCGGCGCCAATCCCGAAGGAATCCCCGGGGTCAAGGGCGAACTTGCCACCTTTGCCGAGGAGGGCGGGGAGGGAACGGCCGCTGCCGGGTACAATCGCAACAACGTTACCAGGAATTACGAAATCAGCAAGCAGACCAAGCACACCCAGGAAAAGGGCGGGTCTGTCAAAAGATTGTCCATTGCCGTCATGGTCGATGGCTCCTACGAAAAGAGCGTTGACAAGGATGGAAAGACAAGTCTAAAATACCTGGCGCGAAGCCCTGAAGAAATGCGGAATTTGGACAAGTTGGTCAAAAATGCCATTGGCTATAGCGAAGATCGGGGCGATCAGGTGGAAGTGGCGAGCCTGCCCTTTGCGCTGTCTTCAGTTCCCGAGCCGGAGGTGGATTCCATGGAAAAATACCGGGCGATGACGGAATGGCTGGCCATGCCCTTGGTCTATCTGTTGGTCGCGGTTCTGGTGCTCTTCTTTGTCATCAAGCCTTTTTTGAAAATTCTCGCCACCAAGCAGCTGGAGACCCGGGCCGGTGGAACCATATCCAGCGGACATGGTCTTGCGGCCGGCGGAGCTCCAGGCGAGGAGGAAGATTTATCCCTTGCCCCGCGTGGGCTTACCGACCAGGAGCGGATCTACCGTCTGGCCCAGAGCGATCCTGACCGGGCCGCGGATCTCGTGCGCCGCTGGCTGCGTGAAGAGGCCTAATCCATGAGCAAAGCTGATAAAAAGCCCGGAGAATCCCTTACCGGGCCTGAGAAAGCGGCCGTCTTTCTGCTCACCGTGGGTGAGGATTTTGCCGCCCAGGTCTTCCAGCGGCTTGACCCCGAGGATATCAAGCAGGTTGGGCGGCAGATGGCCAGGATCGACAAGGTCGATAAAGAGGACCTGACCGCCCTGGTCAATGAGTTCAAGAGCGATAGCGGTGACACGGACATTTTCCTTTCCGGCAACGAGTTGCTGGAAGGTGCGTTGAAGCGGGCGATGTCCAGTGACAAGGCCAGCGAGATTCTGGAAGAGATCCGCTCGGACTGGAAGCTGACCCTTTTTCAGAAGGCGCGCAAGCTAGAACCCAAGGTGTTGGTCAACTTCCTGCGCAACGAACATCCCCAGACCGTGGCCTTGGTTCTTTCTGTGTTGGAACCGACCCAGTCGGCTCAGATTCTCATGGAGTTCAATGAGGATATTCAGGTGGAAGTCATGATGCGCATGGCGGAGCTTGACAAGGTAAGCCCCGAGATTCTTGTGGATGTGGACCGGGTGTTGCAGGACGAGCTTCTTTCCGTTGAGGGCATGGAGGGGCAGCGTCTCGGCGGGGTGGAGGCCGTGGCCGAAAT
The DNA here is from genome assembly GCA_043804705.1 of Pseudomonadota bacterium. Classification (GTDB taxonomy): domain Bacteria; phylum Desulfobacterota; class Desulfobulbia; order Desulfobulbales; family Desulfurivibrionaceae; genus Thiovibrio. The sequence continues at coordinate 3,319 of JAZDIS010000209.1, forward strand.
CCTGAACAATGCCGATCGGGGTCTCGAGGCGTCGATTCTTGAAGGGATTGAAGAACAGCGCGAAAACCTGGCCGATGAAATCCGCCGGCTCATGTTCGTCTTTGAAGATCTCATGAGCGTGGATGATCGTGGT
>JAZDIS010000210.1:0-2997 GCA_043804705.1 Pseudomonadota bacterium
CCTGGCCAAGGTTCCGCAGAAATAGCCAGGCCAGCGGCGGCAGAATAATCAGGAAGGCATAAAGAAGTAGATGAAAGGCCTGCTGCACGCCCATTTTGTCGGCCAGCATCCCCACCAGTGGTCCGGTAACGATGAAGGTGACGCGGAAGGCCAGGGACTGGAGGGAAAGGATGCTGGCCCGGTTGGCCGAGGGAGTTTCCAGCTGGGTGTAATTGAGAAACATCGGCCCCCGCATGCCACGCATGCTGGTCAGCAGGTAGTAGAAGAGGAAGCCGCCGACCCCGCCGATCAGGCCGAGACCGAAATAACCGGCCAGGATCATGCCGATGAACAGCAGGATCATCTTCCGGTCGCCCAGCAGGGAGTGAACCCGGTGGCTGGCCAGGGCAAAGACCGCCACTGTCAGATTGGCGCCGGTCCAGACCGGTCCGAACCAGCCGAGCGGCACGCCGTGCTGCTGCATGTACGGCTGAATGAGCCACACCGGGTAGAACGAGGCAATGCCGAGGAAGGTGTTCAGCAGGATCGTGGCCCGCAATTTGCGATTTTCCACGAAGGCGTAGCGGGTAATCCGCAGGGCCTCCGCCAGGTGGGAGTGAATCTTGATGGCGGTATCCCGGGGGGGCTCCTTCATGGTACGAACCACGGAAAAAGCCAGCAGCCAGATCGCCACCTGGAGAAAAAAGGGCAGCAGCGGCGCATAGGCATACATCAGGCCCGCAAAAAGGGCCCCGAGGGCTTCACCGCTTTGGGAGAAGCCGTTCATCCGCCCCTCGAAACGGGCGTAGAGACCTTCGGCTTTTTCCTCGCGCAGCGTCTCGAAAAGCAGGGCGCTGTCGGAACCGCTGATGAATGACAGGGAGATGCCGAGCAGGATTTCGGCAAAGAGCACTTCGTTGAAGGTGGTGGCCAGGGTATAGAACCCCCAACCTGCCGTGCCGAGCACGGTGGCAATGGTCAGGGCGGTACGGTAGCCGAGGCGGTCGCTGATGTAGCCGGAGGGGTATTCCAGGAGCACGCTGGCGGCGGAAAAGATGCTCTGCAGCAGCAGGATCTGGGTCAGGCTCAGACCGATCTGGTCCTTCCAGAAGAGGGTGATGATCGCCATGGGAAACAGCGTCCTCTGCAGGAAGGCGAAGGCGTAAAGCTTGCGGATATTGGAGTGGAAATTCGTCATTCCACCTCTTCCACGTCCCGCCCGGAGAGGACGGAAAGGGGTTCCTCCCTAGTCACATTATAGCCGGGCCGGGCGTGCTGGTCTTTTTCCTTGATCAGGAGCCAGTTTTTGTCCTTGCCGCCCCAGCGGGTACGGATCAGGGCAAAGCCGCCCTGGAGCTTTTCGCCGTTGAGCCGGATCTTGGCAGCTCCCCGTTCGAGCATCTCAGCGAAGGTCTCACCCTCCCCGAGCGGTTCAAAGGTCCCACGATCCCAGACGATGACTTTTCCGCCACCGTACTCCCCTTCCGGGATGCTCCCTTCGAAGTCGCCATAGTCCAGGGGGTGGTCCTCCACGGCAACAGCCAGGTGCTTCTCCGCCGGATCGAGGCTCGGCCCCTTCGGCACCGCCCAGCTTTTCAGTACCCCGTCGTCTTCCAGGCGCAGGTCGTAATGCAGGGTCCGCGCATGGTGCTTCTGGATCACGAAGCGGCGAGCCGCAGCCGCGCCTTTCCCGGAGGAGTCGGAATCACCAGCTGGTTCCGAAGTGCGGCTGAAGTCGCGTTTTTCTCGGTATTTGTCGAGGGGCATGGTGTTCCCTATCAGTACGGATGAATCTGAAAAGCAAACTTTTTGCCACAGAGTACACAGAGATCACAGATAAAACCAAAGGAAACTGAATAGCCTCCAACACTCTCCGGGACAGACCACCGAATTTCACACCAGTCTCTGTGACCTCTGTGAACTCTGTGGCTAGATGATTTTGGCGTTGATCACCCGCCCAGGCCAACCAGCTTCCGCGCCGTTGTCACCACATTCTCCACCGTGAAACCAAGCTGTTTGAAAATCTCTCCGGCCGGGGCGCTGGCACCAAACCGGTCCATGGCGATAATAGCGCCGCGGTCACCGACCCATTCCCGCCAGCCGAAGGACGATCCGGCCTCCACGGCCAGCCGGGTCGTGACGGCCGGAGGCAGCACTGCGTCCCGGTACTCCTGGGGTTGCTCCCGGAACAGTTCCCAGCTCGGCATGCTCACCACTCGCGCAGCAATAGTCCCCGCAGCAAGCGCATTTTGTGCCGACATTACCAGTTGCACCTCTGAGCCGGTAGCCAAAAGAATCGCATCGACTTTCGGCCCCTTTTCCCGTGAGAGGATATAGCCGCCCTTCAGCACTCCCTGCGCCGGGGCGACAACATTCCGGTCGAAGACCGGCAGGTTCTGACGGGTCAGCACCAGCATGGTCGGGCCGTTCCTCCGTTCCATGGCGGCGCGCCAGGCATAGGCGGTTTCATTGGCATCGGCCGGGCGGATGATACAGAGGTTCGGCATGGCCCGCAGCGAGGCCAGGTGCTCGACCGGCTGGTGGGTGGGACCGTCCTCGCCAACCCCGATGGAGTCGTGGGTCATGACGTAGATCACCGGCAGCCCCATCAGGGCAGCGAGCCGGATCGCCGGCCGGGCGTAGTCGGTGAAGACGAAAAAGGTGGCCCCGAAAGGCCGGACGCCGCTATGGAGGGCCATGCCCGAAGCACAGGCACACATGGCGTGCTCGCGGATCCCCCAAGCGATGTTCCGCTCGCCGTAGCTCCCCTTGGCCAGGTAGCCGCTGCCGGCGATCAGGGTCTTGGTGGAGGGCGAGAGGTCGGCGCTGCCCCCTACCAGCCACGGCACCTTCGTCGCGATGGCGTTCAGTACTGTACCCGATGCGGCACGGGTGGCGACAGAACCCTTTTCCGGCGGGAAAACCGGGATATCCGCGTCCCAGCCCACGGGGAGCTCTCCCGCAAGCGCGGCGCTGAGGCGGTCAGCCAGGTCGGGATACTCCTTCCGATAGGCTTCA
>JAZDIS010000211.1:0-5766 GCA_043804705.1 Pseudomonadota bacterium
TTGCCGCCAGCCAAGGCCTGCACCCCAGAAATCGGCGTCACGGTTGCTGCCGCCCCTCGTCCCGTAATCAAAGCGGGCATATTGCAGAAAGGCACTCACCGCGCGGTCAACGGCAAAGGGGTTTACCCACTCTTCGCCCAGACCGTTCACGCTGCGATAGCGGCTGCCATCCAGCCAGGTGCTTTGATGGGAAACAGCCGTCCGCCAGAGCATGCCGCCCCGGTTGATCACCAAGCCGCCCTTGGCGCCAAGGTTGGCCTGATTGTAGTCGTGATGGTCAAAATAGCCCCGGAATCCGGCATCGGCATCAACAAAGGCAGTCAATCCCGGTTGCAGCATCCGGTGATGGGCAACGCCGCCAGCCAAGGTTTCCAGACCGGCACCGGTTTCGGTCAGGTCGTCGTTCAGAGCCACCTGGCCGAAAATCGGCAGATCGACCACGTTCGAATCAGGTCCGCCGTTCATGTTGCTGTCGTAACCGAGGCCCGCCTCCAGCCAGGCGCGGGAGGAGACCAGCCGCTCCTCTTCCCGGATCCGGACCAGGTCGAGATACTCACGAGCCACCCCGGCCAGAGTTTCGTCGGGTTTGGCGGCCAAAAAATCCTCCAGTTCCGCCCGGGCGCGGCCATACTCGCCCAGCAATATATAGCCACGGGTCAGGGCCAGCCAGGCGCTGTCATCTCCAGGGTGTGACATCCGGTAACGTTCGAGAGCCAGCACTCCCTCGCTCACCCGTCCGCCGTCCAGAGCGGCCAGACCGAAGAGAAGATCAAATTCGGCCTCACCAAGGCGCTGTTCGTTTTCCCGGCCGAGCCGGTAGGCTTCTACCGTCTGGCCCGCCGCGAGCATCTGACGCATCTGCTCGATCACGTCATCCGCCAGCGCCGGACCGGCCGCAGCCAGCATGACACATCCAACCATCCAGAAAATCGCTTTTTTCATAGCCTTCTCCCACCGGCACTGGCCCGTCCTGACCATCTAATTATGGATCCTTTCCGCCTCAGTTCAGCCGTTACGGCACATATTGTATTTGCTATCATTAGCCGGAGGCGATGTCAACAAGATATTCTTGGTCCGGTGATTAAAATATCAATAATATCGAGGTGATGTTGCACTCCGGGCATGGGAAAAAACGATGCGCGCAGGCTCAGTCCTGAAACTTGGCATGAAAAGCGGACAGCTTTTTGTGAAAAACAATTGCCGGACACAGCTGCTCAGAAGTGACAACTAACCTCGCCCCAGATGGCCCGGCCCTCCATGGGGTAGTCGTTGGGGGTTACGGCTTGACCCGGTTCCCGGATATCCTCGTTGAAGATGTTGCGCACGGCCAGGGCGGCATCCCAGTGCTTGGCGATATTCTTACGCCGCAGGGTGAGGTTGACCAGATCATAATCAGCGATATCCGGTCGGGTGTCGCCGGTGGCGCGGTGGCGGCCGCCGAGCCAGAAGTATTGGCCGTTCAAGGACCACTCGGGCCGAAAATTCCACAGGGCGCCGGCATAGAATTGCAGGGTCGGGGCCTCCGGCACCACCTCGCCGGTCGTGTCGTCCTTGCTTTGTTGATAGGCGGCATTACCCTGCAAGCGGAGGCTGGAAAGCACCTCCCAGTCCGCCTCCAGCTCAAAGCCCTGGCCCTTTTGACCCTTGTGGTTCTGGGCAGTCGATGTCGGCTGGCCTGGGTTTGGCACGAGTTCGACGAGATCTTTGATACGGTAAGTGAAGAGACTCAACACCGTCCGTAGTCTGCTGGTCGGCTGATAGTCGAAGGCCAGTTCGTAGGTGTCGATTGTCTCCGGCTTGAGGGCAGGGTTGCCGAGGTTGGAAGGATTGTTTTTGGCATAAAGTTCCGTAAAGGATGGCGGGCGGAAGGCGCTGCCGTACATGAGTTTGGTGGTGAGTTCGGGCAGCGCCTCCCAGACCAGGGCGGCCCTGGGGTTGAGGGTGGAACCGAAGTCGGAATACTTGTCGTAGCGGACGCCGGCGGTAAGCTCCAAGTGCCTGGCAAAGGCCCATTCGTCTTGCAGCGAGACATAGCCCAAACGCCGGGTCTGGTCATCCATAAAGATATTGGCCGTGCCGGTAAGGTCGGTGAGGGCGCCCGTGGAGACAGGTTGCGTACCGTCAAGCACGCCTGGCCCGAAGTTCTTCGATTCGGAGGAAGTCTCCTGGATTTGCCGGAAGCCGAGGGCGCCGCGCCATTTATGTTGATTGAAGCCCTCATAGTAAATGGTCTCTTCTAGGCCAAGCACTTTGTCAATAACAGTGGGGTGGCCGATGACGCCGTCCGGGAACAAGGTGAGGCCCACAATGCTTGGCGGGTCAAAGGTCATGTTGCCGTCAGCCCCGATAGGGGCGATGGCGCCGTCAGGCAAGAGTTGGAAGTAGGTGTCCACCTTTAGGTAGGAGTAGTTCAGGCGGGTGGTGAACGTGGTGTCCGGCAGCAGGGTCTGGTTGCTGTGGTTTAAGTCGACAACACCCTGCTTGCCGCCGAGATTATTGCCTGGCGCCAGGGCGTTGGTGACGCCGTCGCCCATTTGGTCATCTTCCAGCAGCCAGCCCCAGGCCCGCAAGGTCCAGTTGTCTTTGGCCAGTTCAACATGGCCGTTCACCCGCTCGTAACCGGTCAGCAAGGCCCCTGGCGCCAGCGAGGCGCTGGTGCCGAAACCAGCGTCGAGGGTAGACTGCAAATCTCCGTCGATGATCCGTTTCTTGTCGCCATCACTCCTCATGTAATCAACCCCCATGGCCAGGTTCCAGCCGTTGTACGTCTGGCCATGCTGCATCCAGAGGTCGGTGCTGTCGAATGAGCCATGGCGGACCCCGGCCCGGTTGCCGTTGATCTCCTGACTGTCCTTGGTGATGATGTTGATGGTGCCGGCAAAGGCATCGGCGCCATGCACCGCCGACCCCGGCCCGCGTATCACCTCGATCCGGGAGATCATGGAGACCGGCATCTGAAAGCTGAAGGGCCTGGCGCCGGTATAGGCATAGGACACCGGCAGGCCGTTGATCAGGACGAGGACCTCGGGGTTGAGGCTGGTGTGGATGCCGCGAATGGAATAGATAGCATCCAGTTGATTTTTATTGGATGGCGACACATGCAGGCCCGGCACCGTCTCCAGGGCTTCATCCAGAGTCCTGGCACCCATCTTCTCGATATCGTCGGCGGTGATGACCGAGGCCACCGAAGGCGCCAGGTGCACCGGCTTCAGGGAGCCGGTGGCGGTCAGCAGCAGCCGATCGGTGCGGTAGACGTCCGCCTCCTGCGGCCCCTTGCCGAACATGGCGTCAAAGGCCTTGCTTTCTTGTTTGGTGGTGTCGGCCTGGGTCTGGTCGGCCAGGGACAGGGTGCTGTTGGTAAAGAACCAGAAAAACACTGCCGCTGTCATGAGTCGTTTGCTGTCCATGGCGTATCTCCTCGGGGAGGGGCATGGGGATGGGTTTGACGTTCTGCTATTTTATATCATAAAAAGAGAAACCAGGGACATCCCCCCTGTTGCATGGCCGCTTTCGCCGGAATACGCATCTCGCAGCGTTGGTCGTCCTGCCCGCCCGCTTGACCGCAATGTCAGGCACTGCCATACTTGCGATTGAAATCCTGTTCGCTCATGACCAGTAAAAGAATGCCTTCGATAATTCCGAGGATGGCGGGAATAGCTGTCCAGCAGAACAGCAAATAAAAGACGCCCCAGCCAATGCGGCCAAGATAGAATTTATGGATGCCAAAACCGCCCAGAAATAAGGCAAACAGGGCTGCGGCCAATTTGCTTTTGCCATTTGGCGCCACTGCGGCAAAGTTGTTCGGTGGTGCGAACTGCCGCACCCCGCACTTGGGACATATTTCCGCCCGTGCTTTGATGATCGCGCCGCACTCGGAGCAAAATTTCTCATCGGCGGCTTTGTGCATGGCTTCAGTCATATCCTGCTCCCTGGAAAATGTATGACAGATTATTGCGCAGCAACTCTGAATGGGTATGCTGTTTGTTCTTTACCCGTAACTGTGGATTTTTTACTGCTTGGCTTAACAATTACCGCAGCATGCCGGGCTAGTTGTGAAGCTGTCAAGCCTCTCTTTTTTAATCTCATTGCCGGAATTATCCCTGTATACCAGCTCGTCCGATTTAAAATCGTATTCCGGGATAGTCGAATCGCGCCATCTCGAAAGAAAAAATTGATAGAGGGGATGGAACATGCTGCCGTGGTTGGAAGAATGTTTAAAGAGAGGGTGTTCTGGTGATCATCCCCTTTTTTTATTCGAGGTGTGCTTTAGCCGTTTGGATGGCGAGATTTTTATCCTTGGTAAACAATCTCCACTTCATTTCTGTTGAGTGAATACCGGCATTTTTGTCTTGCCCTCTACTGTAATAGCAGTGGCCAAAGCGCTCGACCGTGGCAAAGGGATGATTCTCCGTGCAGAGAAACCCGCACGGTTTAAACTCTTCGAAAAAAAATAGTTTCATCCGGGTCTTCATCATAAGACTGGTCTTCAGGCAAGGCTATTTGAGATACATCCACCTTCTCCGCTTCCTTTTCATCCAGCCAGTCTGAAATTTTCAACTGATTTGGATTTTGGTTTTCCATGGGTTTCTGCTCCTTCAGAAAACTAACGGGCTGAGCGGGGCGCTGTTGTTTTGTCGGCTAACTTACCATGAAACTTGGGTTCCCGTGTATAATTTCACTATGTTGTCCGAGACAGTCAACTAATCGGCAACGTTTCCGGGCGGTTTGTGGCTGAGGGGTAGAACTTTGCTAATTACCAATGCCGCCTGCCCAATGTGCAATCCATATCGCCATAGAGATACTTTTCTTGCGTACTTGTGTTTTAGTGGCCAGATCCAGATGATTCGCTGCACAACTGGATCACCCTCTGGTAACGCTCCTCCACTGCCCGGAGATCCTCGGCTTCCGATAACCCTTCCCGAGACCCCCAGGCGATCATTTCCGCGTGTCTAATGAGCGCGGCCCGGTCCCCCGGCCGATGTGCGAATTGCGCGATTACGGCAATCGTTTCCAGCAGACGGATGGTAACCGCCGTGCTGGAGCGGGCAGATTGCCGGATCTCGTTGAACGCCACGTCCGTGATTTCCGGAAATGTGGCAGCCAGCGCAATCACCCGCAGATGATCCTGGCTGTCATGGCGATAGGGAGATGGCATCTCTCGCGTAGCCAGCCGGCTCAAGGCGGACCCCAGATGGTCTACGCAGGTACTCGCCGTAAACGGGTCATTCACTCCGGGGGAGAGGGCACGCAGGGCGATCTCTACGAGTTGGGTAACCGCGAAATCAATGTCCTAGCCGGAAGTCCGCTGGTTGCCCAAGACGAGGGCTGAGTTGACTTGATTCGTGAGCAAATCGGTCACCTTCTCTCCTGGCCAGACCAGCATCAGCGGACTACCGGAGACGACATAGTGGCCGGGGAGCCGCTCCAGCCGAAAAATCATATTTTCTTGCATGGCTAACGACATCAAGGCGTCCGTGTCGATGAACTGAAGGTATCCGTCCAAGCTCGCTGGAATAGGACGAGCCTCCCGGTCGAATGCGGCGAAAAAATCGGCGCCGGGTGGCTCCGCCGGAACCTGTGGCGCTCCCTGTCCGATCTGCTCAGGGAACAGATGGTCTACCCCGCAATCAACTCCTTGCTGACCCGTGCCACGATCTCGTTGGCCTGCATCGAAACGGACACGTGGTGGATGAAGTAGATCAACACCCCCACGCTCGCGACTGCGAACAGTATGCCGAGGATGACCGACAAGTGAGGGATGAAAGC
>JAZDIS010000212.1:0-6563 GCA_043804705.1 Pseudomonadota bacterium
CCTCGACCATCACCGGAGAAACGCCATGGGACAGGCTGCCATGCTGGTGGCGGAGCGACATTCTTGGGACAACGTGACAGAAACAATCAGCCGGCTATACGATGAAATACTCGCTTCCCGATAACAAAAAAGGCCTCCCGGCATCCGGTCCCTCTTCCGACTGGAGACAAAACGCCCTGTCGCTGGCCCTGCTCGTAATGGTTGCGGCCGCCATACGCCTCTATGCCCTCCATGTGACGGCCATTGTCAATGTGGACGGCGCCATCTACATCCACCAGGCCAGAGCAATCAGCACCGGAGACTGGCGAGCCGCGACCTGTTCGCTCCCGTTTATCTCCAACACCTCCCTGCTGATCAGTCTGTTCCATCTGGCCTTCGAAGACTGGCTGACGGCGGCCCGCGCCGTGTCGCTGCTCTTCGGCACCTTGGCCGTAATCCCCCTGTTCGGCCTGTTCCGTCAATTCTTTTCCAGAGAGGAGAGTCTGGCGGCCGTCGCGGTCCTTGCCTTCCTGCCCACCTGGGTGAGCAACAGCGTGGATGTGGTGCGTGATCCGGTCTGCTGGTTCTTCAGCCTCTACGGCCTCTACTGGCTGGCACGCGGGGTACTCCAACAACGCCGCCTGCTGCTGCCCCTTGCCTGCCTGGCCTTTCTGCTGGCCGCCTGGGCCAGAATCGAGGCGCTGTGGTATCCCGCCGCCGTCTGCCTGCTGCTGCCCCTGATGATACCCCGCCACCGGGGTGCCGCCCTGCTGTGGTTCAGCCTGCCCCTGCTGGCCGGAGGAGCGGCCAGCCTGGCCTTGTCCCCCCTGCTGCATGGCGGCCCGTCGCTGCTCACCATGAGCCGGCTTGAGGAGCTGCGCCAGGCCATGATTGCCGGCCTGTCCCAGTATACAGCCCTTCAGGAAAGCCTGGCCGGGCTGCGCCGGTCGAACCCGGAGGCGCCGTTCTTCTTCTTTCTGGCCGAAGCGCGCAATCTGGCCTGGCTCGTCGGCTTGGGCACCGTGGCCAACCGGCTGTGCGAGGCGCTGACCTACCCTTTCACCCTCGTTGCCCTGCTCGGTATCGGCCCTTTGCTGCGGCACAACCGGGAGTACCGGCTTGCAACCCTCTTCTGCCTGCTGGCAGCCGGGGCCCTCGGCCTGCTCTATCTCCGCACCCTGCAAACCTATGTCATTGAATACCGTTATATGATGCTGACCATCCTGCCCGGCTCCCTGTGCTTCTGCGCCGGACTGGCCGCACTGGCCCACCGGATACGACAGCGTAGCCACCTGGCCCGATTGCCGATCCTGACCATCCTGGCAGTGCTGCTGATTCTCATCACCCTGCCGCGGAACCTCACTCCCCGCGGAGAGTCGGAAACCGCCTTCAAGGAGATCGGCCTGTTCCTTGCCGCCAACCATACCCCAGGCGACGAAGTCCGCATCGCCACCTCTCGCCATACCGTCCGGCTGATCCGCTTCTATGCCAACCTGAAACGGCCCGGCATCCCATGCCCCGAGCGGCCGGAACACCTCTACCCGGCTCTGGCCGGCGGTTCGCCCGCCGAACTGATCAAAAACCTGAAGGAACGGAAAATCGACTACCTGCTGTGGGAAGAACACAACCGGCCGAACGGCTGGCCGCCTGCGCTGACGGAGGGTGGACGGAATGGGGATTTACAGGAACTGGGGCGCTGGCACAACCACCAGACCGGGATGATGACCCTCTACCGGGTCAGGATGGAATAAGCCGGGAAAGATCGAGCTGCCCGGACACTGCGCTCAGCACCTCGTCCACGGTCAGCTCGTCCAGACAGCGGCTGTGTTCCCTGTCGCCGCAGCCCTTCCGGCGGCAGGGAACACAGGGGAAATCCTTCCGCACCACCAGATGCTGCTCCCCCCGGGGGGCCCAGGAGGCTGGGGAGGAAGGCCCAAAAAGGCTCACCGTCGGCGTACCCACCGCCGCGGCGATGTGCAGGCCCGCACTGTCGACACCGATGAAAAGACGACATTTTTTTAAAAGCGCCGCATACAGGCCAATGCTTGTCTTGCCGGCAAGGTTATAGCACCTCTTGCCGCAATTTCGCACGATCTCCTCTGCCCTGGCCCGCTCGGCCTCAGAACCGGTGACCAGCACCGCAGCATCATGCTCTTCAATCAGCCAGCGGATCAGGGCGATATATTTCTCCTTGCCCCATTCCTTGTATTGCCAAAGCGAAAAGGGTTGCACAGCAACGAGCAGCCGCCACGTTTCCACAACCTCTTCCGCCAGAAGCGCCTCCATCTTCACCAGTTTTTCGTCTGCCACGAACAGTGCAGGTGTCCGGTCCTTAACCGTAATCCCAAAGGCCTCCAGCAGACAGAACAGATAATCCACCACATGTTGCTCCGGAGCATAGTCACGGTGCAGAAGACCGGTAAAAACCCGGTTGCGCCAAAGCCTGCCGTCATCGGCATAAAAACCGATGCGCTGGCAAGCACCGGAAAGTAACGCCATGATCGCTCCCCGAGTGCCGGTACGCAGGTCAATGGCCAGATCACAACCAAGGCTTCGCAGGTGTTTAAAAAAATCACGCTGAAAAGCCAGGTTCTCCCGGAAAGGTTTGGCTTCTTTTTTTACGGCAATCACCTGATCAAGCCAGGGACAATCCTCCAGCAGCTCGGCAGCCTTGGCCCACACCGCCACCACGATCCTTGCCTGCGGATAATTCCCTCGCAAGGCCTTAAGGCAGGGAAGAGTCAGGACGACATCGCCGATATCGCCGAGCTGGATAAGCAAAATGCTGCGCGGCGATCCTGTTATCGTTGTCTTGCCTGTAACCAAGGGCATATTCATAAAGGTCTCAGGGGCAGCCCCGTAAATGCCAAGAGAGCAGTTGCAGGTAAAGCGCCAATCTTCCCCGGATACCCCCATGCAACCCCAGGGTCATTATCAGGCCAATCCCGTTCAACAGGACGTTAATAAGCAGGCGCACCACAATTAACAGGCCCTGGAGCGGCCAGACCTGCGGAAACCACTTGCGAAAATATTGATACCGGGCCCGGTAAAACATGATCCTGGCCCTGACATTATGCCCGGCGCTCCGGCCCTGCAGGTGATAGATGCGGGCCTCGGGCACGAAGCAGGATTTCCAGCCCGCCCGGTGCATGGCAAAGGCCCAGTCGGTTTCTTCCATAAAGAAGAAATAACGCTCATCCAGCAGCCCCACCGCATCCATGGCCGCCTTGCGCACCATCAGGCAAGCGCCGATGCAGGATTCCACTTCAATGGGCGCCCTGTACTCCTGTCTCTTGCTGGGATATCTTCGCGGGAACAGGATGCGCAACACAGTCTCATTACAGAGAAGACTCCAGAGACTGGGAAAATTGGCAATGGAATTCTGCTTTGAGCCGTCCGCGTTGAGCAGCTGACCGCAGGCCATGGCCACATCGCTATGACTTTCCATATACCCAAACAGCTTGGCGATCGCCCCCTCGGTCACGATGGCATCGGTATTGAGCAGCAGCGCATACTTGCCCTGCATAACCCGCAGAGCCTTGTTGTTGGCGGCGGCAAAGCCGAGGTTTTTTTCATTTTCAATAACACTGACCTGCGGATACTGCGCGCGCACCGCCGCAACGCTGCCATCGGCGGAAGCGTTGTCCACCACGAATACCTCAAAACTCACCTCCCTGACCAGGGCATACACCGAGGCCAGGCAATCCAGCAGCAAGTCCCTGGTGTTCCAGTTCACGATAACGATGGAGACATCCATGCGCTCAGCTCCCGCCCTTAAGCACGGCCAGCGCGGCCTGCACCACCTGATCCACGGTGATTCGGGCCATACAGGCATGATCGCGGTCGCAGTGCCTCTTCAGACACGGGCTGCAGGCAATGTCCGCCCGCAAGATCCTGTGCCCCTCGCCAAAAGGACCGGTCCGCCAGGGTGCCGTCGGCCCGAAGAGGGCGACCACCGGGGTGCCCGCCGCCGCCGCGAGATGCATGGGGCCGGTATCGGTGCTAATGAGTACGTTCACCCGTTCATAGAGCGCAGCCAGCTCTTTCAGGGTTGTCATCCCGGCCAGACTCGCGGCCCTGCCGGTCATGGCCCCACGAATCCCTTCGATGCCCTGCACGTCCTGCGGGCCGCCGCTGAAAACAACCGCCAAGCCCCTGTCGAGCAGCTGATCCGCAACCCGGGCAAAACGCTCGTTGCGCCAGTGCTTTGTTTCCCAGGTGGTCATGGGGTTGATCGCCACCAGGGGCTTGGCCGGATCTATTCCTTCGGCGGCAAGCAATTGCCCGATCTTTTCCCGCTGTTCCCCGCCGGCCGGCAGATCAAAAACGACCTCCTCACTCTCGACCCCGATCGCCTTGAGCAGCAACAGTTCCCGGATAACCGCGTGCTGCTCCATGTTCACCGGGGGGATGGGTTCGTTGAGAAAAAGGTAGCTGCCTTCGGCATGTTCCATCCCCTTCCCGAAGCCGGCCTTTCTTTTAGCCCGGGCCAGCCCGACAAAGATCCCGCTTTTCAGCAGCCCCTGAAAATCGAGGAGCAGATCGTACTCCGTACCCCGCAAGCTTTTGACAAAGCCGGCGAAGCCCCTCCAGCCTGCCAGCACCCTCCCCTGCTTCAAGTCCCGGACCCAGGCCTTGCGGCGTGAGACCAGCACGGTATCAAGGGCCTTATGGCCGATAACCAGATCAGCCGCCGCCTCTTCCACCAGCCAGTCGATTCTGGCCTCCGGGTATTTGCGGCGCAAGGCATTCAGGGCCGGCAGGGTATGGATCACATCGCCGATGGCGCTGGTCTTGACAATGAGAATATTCACGGAACCAATCAGGACAGCGAATCTTTTTCTTTTTGCTTTTGCAGCTCACGCAGCTTGGCATACTTGAAAAATACGTTCATAAAATCGGAAACAGCCATGATAAAACCTTCGCCCCGGTCGAGGAAACCGCCCCGGAGAATATAGCTGTAAAGAAAGGACCAGGCTGCCCGAAGATATGCCTTGGAGAGCGAAGCCGTTTTCCCTTGGGCAAACAGCTCGTTGGCTCCGGCGGAAGAGTAGTGGTTCACCTTGCTCAGGGTCTGCGTCAGATCCTTGTTGGCGTAATGTCTCAGGGGATGGGGCAAAACTCCCACCGGGCCATGCACCTCCAGGGATTCATGCACCGAGCGCTCGGACATCCTGGCCGAATCCTTGCGAAACAGGCGAACAACCCGGTCCGGCCACCAGCCTGCATGCCTGAGCCAGCGGCCGCAGAAGTAGTTCTTGCGGGGAAGGCTGTAGGCGACACAGGTTCCCGCAGCCAGCACCTCCCTGATCTCCCACTGCGTCTCCGCGCCAACCCGCTCATCGGCATCGAGCACCAGCACCCAGTCGTGGCGGCAACGATCAATGGCCAGCTGCTTCTGGCGGCCAAACCCCTGCCACGGCTCGACATAGACCACGGCGCCAAACTCCCGGGCAATCTCCACGGTTCTGTCCGTGCTGCCCGAATCCACCACGACAATCTCCGCGGCAAAGGAAACACTGGCCAGGCACTCTGGCAACCGGTCCTCCTCATTCTTGGTGATGATCGCCACGGAGAGCGGCAGCTTCTCAGTGGTCATACTGCTTTTCCAGCCAATCCCGGTAGCTGCCGTTCATCACTCCCCGCCACCAGGCCTCGCTTCCCAGGTACCAGTCAATGGTCTTCCGGATTCCGGTTTCAAAGGATTCCAGGGGCTCGTAGCCCAACTCGTTCCGGGTTTTCTCGGCATTGATGGCATAGCGCCGGTCATGGCCGGGCCGGTCCTTGACAAAGGTAATGAGGGATTCCGCCGTGTGACCCAGGCAGACGGGAGAACGCGGGAAACGCTGCCGCAGGCTGCCGGAGGCGGCGAGCCTTTCGTCAACCAGGGTGCAGACCAGGCGGACGATCTCGATATTATGCCATTCGTTGTTGCCCCCGATGTTGTACACCTCTCCGACCCGGCCCTTGTGCAGGACCAGCTCGATACCCCGGCAATGATCATCCACATAGAGCCAGTCGCGGATATTCAGGCCGTCGCCGTAGATGGGCAGCTGTTTGGCCTCCAGGATATTGAGGATGATGAGCGGGATCAGCTTTTCCGGAAACTGGTAGGGGCCGTAGTTGTTGGAGCAGTTGCTGGTGGTGACCTCCAGCCCGTAGGTGTGGTGGTAGGCCCGCACCAGATGGTCGGAAGCCGCCTTGCTCGCCGAATAAGGCGAGTTGGGGGCATAGGGCGAAGTCTCTGCAAAAGGCGGGGCCTCCGGGGTAAGCGAGCCATAGACCTCATCGGTGGAAACGTGGTGGAACCGGTGCGGCCTTCCGCCTCCCCCGTCCAGCCAGACTTTTTTCGCCGCCTTGAGCAGGCTGTGGGTGCCGACCACGTTGGTGGTCACAAACGGGTCCGGGCCATGGATGGAGCGGTCCACATGGGATTCGGCGGCAAAATTGACCACGGTGTCAAGGGACTCTTCCGCCAACAGGGTTTCGACCAGATCCTGATCCCCGATGTCGCCGTGGACAAAGCGAAAGTTCTCCTGCCCCAGACACCCGGCAAGACTGGCCATATTCCCGGCATAGGTCAG
>JAZDIS010000213.1:0-4871 GCA_043804705.1 Pseudomonadota bacterium
ACCACCTTGGCCAGCCCCCGCTCATTGAAATACATCTTCAGGGGAATCAAGGAATATCCTTTTTCCTTAATCTTGCCAACAAGCTTGAGAATTTCGCGCTTCTTGAGCAGCACCTTGCGCTCCCGCACAGGGTCCGGCGCATCATAGGTGGCGTGGCTGTATGGCGAGATATGCACCCGCTGGAGAAAAACCTCGTTGTTTTTGATCTTGGCAAACCCGTCCCGCAGGTTGGCCTTACCAGCCCTAAGGGATTTTACCTCCGAGCCCAATAATTGGAGGCCTGCCTCAATCTCCGACTCAATGGTAAAATCGTGATAGGCTTTTTTATTGGTGCAGACAACCTTCACAGCCACATTTTCACCCGCAGGGTCATACCCAAATTCCAAGAAAAAAACCCTTGTTCTTGGGGAACAAGGGAATCGTGACAACACTATAATACATCTTGGCGGAAAAAGCGAGGAGCACGGCTAATCCGCACCGGTTACCCGCAAAGCCTCCTCCGGGGTGGTGATGCCGCTTTTCACCTTGCGCCAGGCATCCTCCTTGAGCGTGGTCATGCCTTCCTCCCTCGCCGTCTGCCTGAGCTCCGTTTCCGCGTATCCTCCGCTGATCTGCTTGCGAATTTTATCGCTCATGGCGAAAATCTCAAAAATACCGCTCCTGCCAAAATAGCCGGTCCCCCGGCACTGCTGGCATCCCTTGCCCCGATGCAGCTCGAACTCCCCTTCCTCGGTCACCGGCAGGCCGAAACCACGCAGCTCGCCGGCCGACATCCGGAAGGTTTCGCTGCAATGGGGACAAATCCGCCGCACCAACCGCTGGGCCATGGCCCCCAACAGGGTAGAGCCGACCATGAAAGGCTGCACCCCCAGATCAAGCAACCGGCTGATGGAAGCCACGGCATCGTTGGTATGCAGGGTTGAAAAGACAAGATGCCCGGTGAGCGCCGCCTGCACGGCATTCACCGCTGTGTCCAGATCGCGAATCTCGCCGATCATGATGATATCCGGATCCTGGCGCAGGATATTGCGCAGGATGGTGGAAAAGGTCACATCCAACTGCGGCTGCACCGGAATCTGGTTGAATTCCTCATGTACCATTTCCACCGGATCTTCCACGGTGACCACATTTTTCTCCGGGGTGGCGATCTGCTTGAGGGTCGAATAGAGGGTGGTGGACTTGCCGCTGCCCGTTGGCCCGGTGACGAGAAAAATGCCATGCGGTGCGGACATGAATCCCTGGTACACCTCAAGATCACGCTCGGAAAACCCAATCTTGCTCACATCCTGAAAAAGAATCTCCGGGTCAAGGATTCGCAGCACCGCCTTTTCGCCAAAGGCCACCGGCACGGTGGAAACCCTGATCTCCGCCTCCTGGCCGCCGCGATCCACCTTGATTCTGCCGTCCTGGGGCCGCCGTTTCTCGGCGATATCCAACCGGGCCAGGGATTTAATCCGCGAGACCACCGCGGCATGGACCACCTTGGGCAGCTTGTAGATGGTATGCAGCACCCCGTCGATGCGCAGGCGAACCAGGGCCTGCTCCCGCTTGGGCTCGATATGGATATCGCTGGCCCTCTGCTCAAAGGCGTAATTAAACATATGATCCACCGCCGAGGTCACATGCTGGTCCGAAGAAGCCGCCTCCTCGGTGGAGGAGATACGCACATACTGCTCGAGATTGCCCAGGTCCACCAGGGGCCGGGCCAGGTGGCTTTCCGCCGCGGTGATGGAAGACTGGAAGCCGAAGAACTCGGCCAGGGTCTTGCGGATGTCGCTCTTTGTGGCCAGATAGGGCTTGACCGAGAGCTGGTTGGCCCGCTCGATCTCGGCCAAAACCGTTTTGTTCTCAGGATTGCAGATGGCAACCTCAAGCACGCCGTTGGCCATGGAAAACGGCAACAACAGATGCCTGAAGGCAAAGGTGCGGGGGATGGTCTTGGTAACGATTTTCAGATCAAGCTCAAGGGGATCGAGCTTTTTAAAAGGCAGGCCAAGATCCTTGGCCACGGCCCGGACAATCATCTCCTCGGTGAGAAGCTGCCCTTTTTCCCCAGGCAACTCAAGGTTCAGCGAGGCGATGATATCAACAAAATTAAGGCTCTCGTCCCGCTCCCTGCCGGTATCGCTCTTGCGCCGGGCGCTGTGCTGCCGGAGCAGAAGCTGACGCTGCTGGGCCTTGCGGTTTTCGGCAAAAGAGCGCTGCTCGGGAGTGATCAGCCGGTTCCGGACCAGAAGGCCGAGAAGGTAGCTCTCATCGTTCAATAATTCAGACATCGGTCACACATAAATAAACCGGCAAACAACCCTCTGTCTCCGGTTTCTGTTTTGTATTATTACAACGTGCCATCCGGAAAAGGCTCTGGCTTGAGCAATCTCACCAGAACCATTTCCGGAGGCTGCTATCTGAATTCTATCCAAGACTCCAGCCCGCTCCGGACACCGGTCACGGTACTGGCCTCAGTCCGGACAATTGCCCCGGTGGAGAGCTGGGTAAAAACACTGACCGCATCATCCCCGGTTCCCGAGCCGCTATGCAGGGAGGGCGTGGTGGCAAAGCCATAACCCAACTCGATGAAAGCCTTGGAATATTCCACCCCGGCAATCGTTTGCGTGCCAAACACGGTCGGGCTTGAATATGCCGTTCCCGTCTTATAATACAGGCCGTATAAACGGCTGAAGCCCTCGCCCGTACAGGCATCGACCCCTGGCTGATACGCGGTGGTGAACAAAACCCCCCCGGCAAGAGCCGAGGAATTGATGACTCGTGTGGCAGGAGCCGTACCCGCAACACCCTCAATGGGGGGCAAGTTCAGAAACCAGCCGCCATAAGAAGAGGTGATGTCATCTCTCAAGGCCGCGACCGTGGCGATTGCCCCCACCCCGGACAGGCTGCCATCTGTCCCAACTAGGGCATTACTGACATCTATCAGATCAGCCTTCGCAACCTCGACTCCAGCTTCTTTTACCCCATATATGGACTGGGTCGCGGTGGTTGCCTGGTCCGCGCTGACAAAAAACCGGCCGGTGCCGAAAAATATCCACTTCTGCCCGCTTTCATCAACCCCGGGCGTCACGCCCGCCGTGACAGGCTGCAAGGTATCTATGAGAGTCGCCAATGCTGTCCAGTCTTCCGGACTTTCCTCTTCATTAACACCAAGGCGCATCACCCGGCCACTGGTTGCAGTTTTAGTACCGATGACCCCGAAATAGACGCTGTCCGCCTTATAATCGAGATCCCAATCAACGGAAATCAGATCGCCGACAAAACTATTGGCCACATTGGTATCGCAGGAGAGAATCTTCATGCTCCCCCCTGTGCCAGCCGCCACTTGTGTGCATCCGGCAGGGAGTGCTCCGACGATCAGGCTGGAGCCGGGGCTTGCGATTTCTCCCAAATCAAAGGCATAGAATTTCGCCGTCGTGGTGCTTTCTGCCGTGGTCATGGTTGCCTGACTGTTTGTAGGACCAGAACCAAAGGTCAAAAACCATTTGTTGGCATCGAGGGCAGAATCTTTATCCTTCACTGTCAGTACCGCAGGATAGGAGGTGCTGAAGCTGCCATCGGGCACCTGGATCTCGGCAAGCAGTTGCGGCTCTGCCTCCGGGTTGGTGATATCCATGATGATATAGGCGGAGCGGAATGCCCGATTATCCAAAGGGGTAAGGTCTCCAGCCAAACCGTCCGCCGCAGTGTCGATGGTCATCGCGCCGCCGCCGAAGCGCATCCCCACGACGAGAATCGTACCCCAGCCTTTAGTGTCCGCAGCCAAACCAGGATGATCCGCATCTTTATCAAAAATTTTTGCGTCAAACACCTTGGGCTTTCCGTCCACATAGTAGACGTGGGTGTAATTAGAATCCTTGAGCCATTTAAGATGCGGCAGCAGGTTCATCGGCACATAGGCCCAGATTTCCGCCCCCAAAGGATGCTCCACAACGGGGGTCAGCCCATCATGTTTTGTCCCGGATACGAGAAAAGCCTTTTGGGCGGAATCATAAAATCCTCCATTAAACGCATGCAGCATCCCGCCGTTGCTGCCGACATACAACACCTGCCGCCTTGTCGCATATTGTTTCTTGAACTCGGCGTATGAGGCGTCTTTATAGAGAAGATCGAAGCCCTCCTGCGGAGAGCCGACAACCGTCGGTGTTGAATTCACCACATCCGCCAGGCGCATAACCTCGGTGGTGCCGTTCTCGTCATAATCGATGGTCCGGTTCCGGTATCCGGCAATCTCCTTGCCCCGCACATAGTCGGTCAGGTTCTCCGCCTCGGCCTCAGTGGCCAGATTGAAAAAACCGAAATTTGCGGCAGAGACGGTGTTCCTGTCAAAATTAACGAATTCTCCGGATTGAGCCGCACTGTCGCCATTTGCATCGATCCAGGTCTTGACAAATCGTCCCCCGTTCACCGCACCATCCGCCTTGACGGCAAAGCTTCTCTGGACCGAAGCATCCGCTCCGCTGAAGCTCAACTGTTTCCGGGCATTCCACAGCGTTCCGACATCCGCCAGTTCGGCAATAGTCGAGTCAAAGTGCGCAACCATGACCATATCTCCGATACTGATCCAGGCGGTCGTCGGTGATACGGCAAAAGTTTGCGTCCCGCCGACTGCGGTCATGGTTGCCGAACTGGCGCTGCTGCCGGTGGTGCTGCCGGTCAGATTATATACGGTCCAGTCCGTAAAGGGGCCAACCCCAACGGCGCCGCTTATTTCATCAACGCTAAAGGTGACGATGCCGGTGGCGGCATCATACGCGGTCACTGCCCCTTGCATATAATAGGGGGCAAACTCATCATCCTTGGTGCTGATATAGCGGCGAACCCTGGTCTTATTTTCTACTTCATCATAAAAAAGCTGGATCACC
>JAZDIS010000214.1:0-19537 GCA_043804705.1 Pseudomonadota bacterium
CGTTCGCCCTATCCGATCGCGACGGCGCAGATGGTCGACGTCGTCGCCGCGTTCGAGGCGATCGTCGAATCCATAGCGTCAACCCAACATTTACGGCTTTTGTGTCTTGATCATGGCTCGAACTTCTTCAATTGTGAACGGTGGGGTACGAGTGTGGATAACAGCATGGCAAGTCGGGCAAACAGGGCGCATGTCTCGAATTGGATCAACATGATACTCGGAATTGATGTCCGCTAATTGACGGAGGTGGTGGACATGAATACGTCCTTGAGCCACCTCACCGTATTTTTCTGCCAAAGATAAATCGCAAGCCGAGCATCTGCATCCGTAGTGCAGAATACATTGATTTCGTGCAACGCTACTCCGTTCGTATGCATTGACAGAGATCGTTTTGACGGCTCCCTCATAGAGTGGCTTCGTTACCACAAATTCTTCAGAGATATCGAAATCATCACCGTCAACCCACCCGAGTTGTTCCAGCGCCGAAGAAATTGCAGGTCGCATTACCCAATGCCACTCTTTCTCAGGCTTTTCGAAGGTTACTATCACAAATACAGTCTGTTGAGGAAGCGGATTCCAACCGAGCTGTTCGGCCAATAGTCGGCCCAGTTTTCCATAGTGCAGATTGGCAGTATTGTAATTTGGGTAACCCACCGCTCTTGCCATCATGGTTGCCGTGATCGTTCGATTTGGCGAGTGGTAGTTAGCTTGAAGCATACGCATGTGATGGGGGGACACCACCAATTGCCGGAAGGCGTTTATGTATTCTGCGGCAGTATATTCTTCTTTCATATTTTCACATTCCTTGCGAACGGGCCTGGAAATTACCTGACGGGTTTTTGGTCAGGTGCATCTTCCTGATTATGCTTTGCCATAAATGCTTTCATTATAGGAAAGCAAGGGGACGGATTTCGCTTAATCGCTTAACAGCTTGTCAACTTATTAAGCTTACTCCGTTTGTCCTTGCTTTGTCCCTGAAGAAGATTCAGGCCAAACCCCGCTGGTAGTTGAAGCTGGTAGTCTCCGGCAGGGGCTGATCGGCAGCCAGGGCGGCCAGCACCTGTTGCCCCTTGGCGGACATGGCCCCGCAATGGCTCAGGTCGGCAATGACCCGTCCGCAGCCCATCCCCTTCAGTTCAGCAAGATGGCCCAGTAGGGAAAAATCCTGTTCCGCCAGAACCTCGGTGAGGCCTTGGTTCTGAAAAACGCGATACCCCTCGCCCCCCTCGGCCTTAAGCACCGAACCGGGCCGCACCCCCCGGACCGGGATGCGGGAGAGCATCACCGGCAGCGGGCTGTAAACGGTGATTGCCAGAGGAGGCAGATGGGCACCCCGGCGGAAGAGTTCCTGCAGGTTCTTGCGGTCGTCCTCCAGGTTAACGGTGAGTTCGGCAAGGCCCAGCTCCTGCCAGGCCAGGGCGGCTTGGCTGTTCAGGGTGTAGCAGCGAAAACCGCCCAGCAGGGTCAGGCCGGACAACCCGGCAAACAGGGGGAGATGCCCCAGATTGTTGAGGCGGAACCGCTGAAACCCCTGCCCGGCCAGCATCCCAACCGCCCGCCGGTATTCGTCCCACTCCGGGCCGAAGAGCATGGGAGGGATCTCCCAGATGATCCGCCCCTGCCAATCACCACGCCGGAGGTCCGCTTTTTTCAAAGCCGCCATGGTCTCCGGGGTCAGCGGCAGCTCAAAATCGGCAACCCCCGGCTCATCAAGGACACGAAAATCCTGGGGTTCTCTTCCCCGCACGGTAAGGGTCTGACCTGATGGCGCCGGGGGAGCAAAAGCGGGCAGCAGACCGGCCAGGGCCTGCGCTCGGGCCTGGGCCAGGCTTTCCTTTTGGACCGGGCTCTTTTCCGGCACTGCCGCCTGATCGAGCGTGGCCCGGCAGGCCTCCGGACTCAGGGTAAAGGCGGCCTTGCCCCCCACCTTGAAAACCTTGTCTCCCACCTGAAAAAAACCGCCCTTGCCGGGAATCCGCACCCGGACAAAATCCCCTTCCTTGACGACTTTCAGTTTTTTCTGTTCAAGCCAGAGCTCCCGCACCGTAAAGCCGGTGCCGGCCTGGTCGTTTTGCGGCTGAACGCGGATCCGGTCGCCCACATGCAGCCGG
The DNA here is from genome assembly GCA_043804705.1 of Pseudomonadota bacterium. GTDB lineage: Bacteria > Desulfobacterota > Desulfobulbia > Desulfobulbales > Desulfurivibrionaceae > Thiovibrio. Next base: position 2,112 of record JAZDIS010000214.1, read on the forward strand.
TCGCCGGTCACAAAGCCGAGCATACCGCCGCGCAGCGAAGTCACCTGGCCGAGATGCTTACCGAGAGTCCCTTGCTTGGCGGAATCGGCAATCGCCGCCGGCACGGAACCGGACAAAAAACCCTTGGTCGCCTGACGGCCAAAGGAGAGGGCCAGCTGCTCCTCGGCCTCCTGCATCGCCTGCCTGCGCCCGCTTTCCGGGGCATCCAGCACCAGCCGGTAGGCCGCCACCACCCGGGCCACATACTCGGCGCTCTTCATCCGCCCTTCGATCTTGAGGCTGATGACCCCGGCCTTGAGCAACTGAGGCAACTGGGAAAGGGCGCAGAAATCGCTGGTGGAAAAATGATAGCCGGGCTGTTCCCGGTTGCGATAGCTCCGGCGGCAGGGCTGGGCGCAGCGGCCCCGGTTGCCGCTCATCGAGCTTACCGCGGAAGAAAACAGGCACTGGCCGGAAACGGAAAAACAGAGTGCCCCGTGGACAAAATGCTCCAGCTCGATGGTGCTCTGCTGCCGGATGGCCGCGATCTCGGCCAGAGACAGCTCCCTGGCCAGCACCGCCCGGGTGAAGCCCATCTGTTCCAACATGGCGACCCCGGCCGCGTTGTGCACGGCCAGCTGGGTTGAGGCGTGCAGGGGCAACTGGGGGAAATGGGTTCGGGCCAGCCGCCAGACCCCGAGATCCTGGATGATGAGGCCATCGATTCCGATCCCGGTCAGATCGGCGAGAATTCCCACCAGCTGGGGCAGCTCCTTTTCCTTGATCAGGGTGTTGAGGGCGATGTAGAGGCGGCGGTGCTGTTGGTGGGCATGGGCGGCCATCTTCTCCACCTCGGCCAGGGTGAAATTCTTGGCCTTGGCCCGGGCGGAAAAATCCTTTAGGCCGCAGTACACGGCATCGGCCCCGTTCTCCAAGGCGGCAAAGAATGACTCCAGGCTCCCCACCGGGGCCAGGAGTTCCGTTTTTCTGCTTGATTTCTGCTGTGTCATCTTCCCTGTCCCATTATCAATAGCGCAACCGCGCGTGATGCCGCCTTTTTCATAGGGCATCATGTACCATGCCCGTCAAAGCAGGGGCAATGGAAATCGGCGCAAGCCCGGCATGGCTACCCGACATCCCCCGCCCGGCAAGCGATGTCGCCAGACATCGCCCCATGTCCTCTAGGAAAACCGCAGGATAGTGGCTAGGATATCATCAACAGGAGAGGGACTCAGCGGGAGCCGCCCTGGAAACCAAAAAACAACCTTAGGAGGAATGACCATGAAAAAAACGATGCTTGCCCTTGCCATGATGTGCGCGGCCGGATTGACTCTGACCATGACCGATCTGCCTGCCGCGGCAGGCGAAAAGCTCACGGCCCCGGCCCAGGAGCTGGTGATCAAGGGCCAGAAACCCGCCCTTTTCAGCCATGCCAAACACACCGCCCTCGGCCTTGCCTGCGGTGTCTGCCATCACGATGCCAAGCACCAGCCCCTGACCGAAGCGGCCATTGCCGGGATGCCCAAGGCGGACACCCTGCATTGCGCAAGCTGCCACACTGCGACCTTTGCCAACGCCAAACTCCAGAAGCCCATGGACGTGTTCCACGCGCGGTGCAAGACCTGCCATGCCACCGGGGTGAACGGCAAGAAGGGCCCGGCCACCTGCACCGCCTGCCATAAAGCAGCGGCTGCTCCGGCCGAGGCTGCTACCCCTGCCCCGGCTGCCGCTCCGGCCAAGAAAAAAGGCAAGGCCGTGGAAGGCTGCTGACAAAGGAAAAATGACAATGCGCAGCTACCTTCTGCGCTGACGGGCCTTAGCAAGACATTGCGGACAGATGCCGTGGGAAAACCTGGCATCTGTCCGCTGGGAGATATACGATTCGATCTCCTTCCAGGATTCCTGCGCTGCGGAATCCGCGCCCGTCGTTCTGATTTTTTTACATTCCATACAGATGGGCAGCAGCCCCTGAATGGTCTGCTGAATCTCGCTGATCATCCTGGCGTGCAGCGAAAGGCCGAGAAACACGAAGACCGCGCCGAGAAGAAAGATAAGACTGACCGAAAGCATGCCGAGACTCGCCTTGCCAAGAATCACGCTCATGGCGACCACGATGTAGCCCGCCAGAAAAACAAACATCAGCAACCGGTTTATCTTGAGAAAGCGGAACACATAGCGTTGGCTCCGCTCGGCAATAAACGGAATTGCCTTGAACAGCCCCCGCAAATAGATGATGCTGATTCCGATAATCGCAGCACCGCCGGCGATAAAGAGCACCGCGATGCGGGTCTGCCAGTCCAGGTTCTGCCAGGCCATGCTCTTCCTCCGGATACCGTTGTGTTTTCCGCGATCCGCCCTTATTCTGCGCCAATTCGGAGGCCGGATCAACGCGCCCCACGATACAATCATTTTTCTCCGCTTCCAGCAACAGGTTATTTCTTAGAGCCTTCGGGAAGATGCGGCTTCAGATGACTCAAACCATGCAGTCACGCTTTTTCTGGTTTTTTCAGGACAGGTGTGGTTAGCTGGGGCAACAAAAATGACCTTACCAACTACCCAAGCCGCCATATGACCGCCTCCCGCAAGACCTCTCAGCTCTGTCCGAACTGCCGCCGCCTCATCAGCCGGGCCGAACCCCGCTGCCCCTATTGCGGCCTCGGCTCCCCCGGAGTCTGGTGGAAAAACAATCCAATCCTCCGCCTGTTCCATGATCAGGATCTCTTTCTCACCGGCTTAAGCGGCGTCAATATCGCCCTCTTTATCCTCTCGCTGATCATGCATCCACGCGGCATGTCCATGGGCATGAACCCCTTTGGCTTTCTTTCCCCGGACAACCGGAGCCTCCTGCTGCTGGGGGCCACCGGCACCATGCCCATCGAGGCCCTGCACCGCTGGTGGTCGCTGGTTTCCGCCAGCTATCTGCACGGCAGCCTGCTCCATCTCGTCTTCAACCTCATCGCCCTGCGGCAGATAGGCCCCCTGGTTATCCAGGAATACGGGCTGGCCCGGATGTTTTCCATCTACAGCCTGGGCGGCATAGGCGGTTTCCTGCTTTCCTACCTGGCCGGGGTGCCTTTTACCATCGGCGCTTCCGCCGCGGTCTGCGCCCTGATCGGCGCGGCCCTCTATTACGGAAAAAGCCGGGGCGGCAGCTATGGGCAGCAGGTGTACCAGCAGGTCGGCGGTTGGGCCATGAGCATCTTCGTCTTTGGTCTGCTGGTGCCGGGCATCAACAACTGGGCTCACGGCGGCGGCATGGCGGCAGGCGTCCTCTGCGGACTGCTCCTCGGCTACCAGGAAAACCGCCGCGAATCGCTGAGCCACCGGCTGCTTGGCGGCGCCTGCGCGGCGGGAACCATCCTGATCCTGCTCTGGGCCGGGGCAACCTCGATCATCTACCGCTTTTTCTGATTCGTCCGGCAGGGTGTCATCAGATCTGCAAAGACGGCGAGCACGGAAGAGGCGAACGGCCTCGCTCACAGTTCAGTTGTCCGGGAACAAGTCCGGGTACAGCTTTTCGCAGCAATCCGGGCAGATCGAATGGCTGAACTCCGCATCGGAGTGTTGCTGGATATATGCTTCGATCTGCTGCCAGTAGCCGGTATCGTCTCTGATCTTTTTACAGGCGGAGCAGATAGGGATAAACCCGCTCAGCAGTTTCACCTTTGCCAGAGCCTCCTGCAGCTCGACAATAACCTGCGCCTTTTCGTTTTCTATCCGCTTGCGCTTGACAATCCCCCAGGTGTTCCCCATGTACAGGGTAAGTTGCCGGATATCGGCCTCATCATAGGGCTCTTTTTTGTTGCCGACCCCGATGACCGCGACAATTTTCTCCCCATCGAAAATGGGGAGGCTCAGATGCCGCAACAGGGGGAAATGGCCTGCGGGGAGGCCCTTCTTCTCCGCAAGAGCCGGATAATCATTATGCATCACCGGCTGCCGTTGCCGGACACAGTCGGCCCAGACCCCGGCCTCCTGCAGGGGGTAATGCGGGGTTTTCGCCGCCGTGCATACCCCCATGACCGCCTCCGACCACAGGAAGAGACCCAATGTCTGCTGGTCCTCATTGAAAAAATGCAGATAGCCCACCTTGCTGCGGGTCAGCCGCACCGCCTCCTCCAGACCATGCCGAATCAGTTCCGCCTCGGTCTCGAACCTCCTCTGGCTGAGAGCAAGAAGGGCCGCCAACCGCTCTTCGTCCAGCTTCAGTTCCGCAATGGCGCAGGTAAGCTCCTGGGTCCGCTCCTCCACCCTCTGTTCCAACTCAAGGTTCAAGAGATGCAACGAATCATGGCTTTCCTGAAGGCGCTGGGCCATGCTGTCAAAACCCCGGGAGAGAATGCCCAGCTCGTCCTTGGCCGAACTCCCGATACGGCAGCCGAGATCGCCGGCTCTGACGGCTGCAAACGCCCCGGTCAAAATACCCACCGGCACCGTAACGGCGCGGATAACCAGAAAGGAGATGATCAACAGCAGGACCGCAACGGCGCCCACCAACAGGACGCTGGCCAGATCGATCTGCTGGGAGAGAACGATGGCCTGGTCGTGATTGAGATCATGCAGGCTGTTTGCCGCCGGGGTGACAACAGCCAGTTCCTGAAGGAGCCGGGCGGTGATCCGGTCATGGAAACTTTTCCCCTGCCCGGTTTGGCGTACCCCTTTGCCCTGGCCGGGATGGAGGCCATACTGGGCAAAGAGGAAGCCGAGATTCCGGGATGTCCGCCTGATGCGCTCCACAAGCTCTTTTTCCTTGTCCCTGTCAAAGAGCGCTTCCTGCGCATCCAGCTGTCTGCCCAGAAATGCATGCTTCTCGAGCCACTGGAGATGGGGCCGTTCCTCATCATAGAGATGATGTTCGTAGGTCAGAATGGCCAGATCGGCAAGGGTTGAGACGATCTCGTCGGCGACGATGGCCTTGTGGTTGGCCCGGTCCACCTGACTTGTCGCCCGGAGAAAGACCGCAGCCAGAGCCAGCAGCAGGACCACCGGAATAATGCCGATCAGGATAAGTTTGCTTCGAATCTTCACCGTGGCCCCTCAGTGCTTGATGACCGAAACCGAATCCGGTTTGATGGCGCGCAGATACCCTGGCATGACACAGTCCAGATAATTGGGCATACTCGCAGGCGCCGGGGATCCGCCGCGCTCCGACTGCCAGCGGTACTGATCCTCCAGATGGCCGAAGAGTGTGTTGGCCAACCCCACCTCGATGGTTGCCCGGCCCCAGATTTCTTCAATTTCCTGAACAGGGAGCTTGGCGGCTTTTGCCACCATGGCCTTGGCTGCGGCCGGCTCGCGCTTCGCATATTCCTCGGCCCGGACCAGGGCTTTCAATACCCTGGGGGTCATCTGAAGGTTGCGAGGGATATCAGGCCGGGTCGTAAGGATGCCATGGATAAAATTGAGTCCGGGCTCGGCAAAGACCACCCCCTTGCCGCCAAGGGATTTGGCTGCGGCACTGACCATCCTGTTGGTCATGGAGAACCCGTCTATCTCGCCGCTGGCCAAGGCCGTTTGCAGTTTATCCGAATCCATGAAGACCTGAACAACCTCCTGCTGCCCCAGGCCATGCTTCATCATGAACAGGTCGAGGAAGAGATGCCCGATAATCCCTTTTTTAACCCCGATCCGCTTACCCTTGAGATCCTGGGGCTTGGCGATGCCATGATCGCGGCGGGCGATGATTCTGGTGGAATCATCATCAGCCAACAGTGTGGCCAAGATGGCGAAGGGGGTCCGTTGAGGGTCGGCCAGTACGATGGGCGGCGCCCCGCTCACGGCAAAGTCGCACTCTCCCTGCACCATGCCGTCAAAGGCCTGCTTGCCGTCGCTTAGATCCTTCAGCGTCACCGCGAGGCCCTCCTCGGCAAAATACCCCTGCTCAAGGGCAATCCGGGGCAGGATATCGGTGACGCTGCCATGGCAAAAGGTCAGTGCGGCGGGCACTGCCTGCTCCTCCTGGGAGGGTGGCTCCTCTCTCTGCTTGCAGCCGCCGGCGAGAATCAGCAGCGCGAGGGCCGCCCCGGCAAAGCGCCGGCACACTCCGCCCGAAGCACGGCTTCCTAAACAACAACGCATGGCATGTCTCCTGTTTTTCAAGCCTGACAGACACCCTAACCTACAGCTGCAAGTCAACAATAACGGGCAGGTGATCGCTGGCCACCTTGGACACCCGCAGACGGCAGCGCTTGCCGCCCAGGACGGTGACCGGCCCCCGGCAAAACACCTTGTCCAGGCCGGTGGAGGGAGAAAAGGAGGGGTAGGTCAGAATGGCATTCTGATAACCGGCCCCATGGTTGGTTGCGCAGACAAAGCCAAGCGCTTCGGTGAACAGCGGCGCGAGCCGCGTCCACCAGTCGTTGAAATCCCCGGCCACCAGACAGGGAGCATCGGCGCCGATGCCGGTGAACTCCGGGGTCCGCACCAGTCTCCCCACCTGCTGGGGGCGCTCCTTGAAGGAAAGCCCCAGATGCAGGTTGAAAACCGGCAGCAGCCGGGGGAGGGTGCCATCGGGTAATTCCAGCTCGGTGAACAGGCAGCCCCTGGCCTTGCGGCCATCGAGGGTCAAATCAATATTGCGCTCCCGGGCGATGGGATACCGGCTCAGGGTGGCATTGCCGTACATCCCCTTGCGCAGCTGCACATTCAACCCCACGGCATAATAAGGATAGTTGCCGCGTTCAGCCAGTTCCTGGGCCAGATTCAATTCCCGCGAACGGGGCACCCCCACGTCCACCTCCTGCAAGAGAACGATATCGGCATCGTAATGGGCCAGAACCTTGGCGATGCGCTCCGGACGAAACCGCCGGTCAACCCCGATAGCCCGGTGTATGTTATAGGAAAGAATCCGCACATCCATGGTGAGTGCTCCCAAAAACAGTAGGACTCAGAAGAGCAAGGAACTCCTGCCACTGAGGAGCGGCCGGCAACCTTCGGCAGGCAGGAAAAATTTCTGCACAGTTGCAGGCAATGGACTCGAACATGGAAACTTCCCGCGATTGTTGAAAACCAGACGTTCCACGATCAGTGTACCACAGCCGGGATAAAAACCAATCCTCTCCTGCCCCAGGGGAAAAACAGGTTGACAGAAACAGCCGGGCTAGGTATGCCACTATGTCTGTACCTAATAAACTGCTGCCTTGGAAAAAAGCAAACCCGGAGTAATACGGGGACGCAAAGCCAACGGGTCCGCTCAACGCGGATGGCCGGGTTGCCGATAGGGGAACAATGAATTCATTAAAACCCATCTCAGGCAACAGAGACGGGTTTTTTTATGCCCCGCGGATCAAAAAAGACAGCACCGCACCAAGATATTCAGGTTGGGGGGGGGACTTTAACCCTGGGTGATTTCGCTCCGCAAGGGGCGGGTCGCCTTGTACCCACGCGCCGCACTGCCCATAGACCGTATCCTGATTCTCTGCCTTGTTACAAAGCGCGTGAACACCCCATGGAGAGAGTCCTGCAGCCGCAGGGCTCTCTCCGCTTTTTTCCCTCAATCCCCCCGCAGTCGCCCCCGCAGCCGATCAATGAGTTCAAGATCCGGCAGAAATAACTTCTCCGGCAGGATCGGCATGGGCAACCGGTGGCTTTCGGCAAAAGGGGTGCCCGCCAGTTTCAGGTTATAGGCCTGCACCAGTAACGACTCAAGATTCACCGCATCTTCCACGTTGTAGGCGAGCAGGGTTTCCAGCACCCGCCGCGCCTTTGTCAGGCAGTATTCCCGCCAGAGCAGCACGGCAAAGTAGCCGTCCACCCCGGCCAGCGCGCCGCGGTCAAGGCCCATCTGCTTCTCGCACCCCTTGAGACCGCCGGCAAACCCGAGCCCCTGCAACAGGGGGCGCAGATCGAGGTGGGCCTGGGGCAGCTTAAAGCCGAAATGCCGCTCAAGCATGGGGACATCAAAGGCCTTGCCGTTGTACGTGACCAGCAATTGGTATTGCCCGATGTCCTCGGCAAAGTCGGCGAGATTCTCCCCCTGCACGTAGGTAAAGACCTTTTCCCCATCGTAGAGGCTGACGGTGGTAATGCAGTGGTCGCTGAAGCTCAAGCCCGTGGTCTCGATGTCGAGATAGGCGACGGAATCGCGATACAGCGGGAAGGCCCGCCAGCGCTGGGCCGCAGGCAGCTGCCGGAGAAATTCGTGGGGCGCCTGTTGCCCGGCCTGGGCACGGCTGCGGGCCAGATGAGTCTCTATGAGCTTCACCTTCTGGCCGGAAAGAAACTCCGGATACGGCGCCCTGAAATCATCCCAGGTTTCCACCCCGGCCTGCCAGAGCCGCCGCTCCGTGGTTTCGCCGATCCCGGGGATATGCACAAAGGTATTACACAGCATCAGCCAGCGCACTCCTCTTCCCAAAGAACCACCCGGTTGCGCCCCTGTTTCTTGGCCCGGTACAGGGCTTGGTCGGCACGGCTGATCAACCGCTCCTTGTCCGCGCCGTGGCCGGGATAGACGGCAAGCCCCAGGGACAGGGTAACCCGCACCGGCCCGTTTTCGCTATGAAGCACCATTTTTTCGATCTCCTGCCGGATGCGCTCGGCCATCAGAAGGCCTCCCTGCTCGCCGGACCCTTCCAGAATGAGGGCGAACTCCTCGCCGCCGTACCGGGCCGTCAGATCCACGCTCCGCGCCGCCCGGCGCAGAATGGCGGCCACTTCCTTGAGAACCTTGTCACCAAAAGGATGACCGTGACCGTCATTGATCTTCTTAAAATGATCGATATCGCAGAGCAGCAGACTCAATCCCCCTGCCCGTCGTTCCTCCCGTGCCAGCATCACGTCGAAGCCATGCTGGAAGGTACGATGGTTGATCAGGCCGGTGAGTCCGTCGATGGTGGCCAGCCGGTTGATCTCCTCATGAGCCTGACCCAGATCGATCTTGACCGCAACCTGGGCGGCGATGAGCTCCAGAATCTCCTGCCGGGCCTTGGTAAAGACCTCCGCTTTTTTCACCGCCACGGTGAGCGCCCCGGTCGCTTCCCCCTTCTCTTTCCGCAGGGGGAGAACCAGCAACGAATTGTAGCCGGTGAGCAGATGGTCGTGACCAAAAACCTGAGTCGGCCCGTGGCACTGGGCCTTGGCCGGCAGAGGCCGGCTTATCTTGAGCACTTGGCCCACCAGCCCCTCTTCCTTGGAAAATTCACGGCCCATGAGTTGCTCCGCCCCTTCGCCCTCGGCCAGAGCCACACAATGCCCGTTGCCACAGGTCAGGCTGACGGAGATAAAATCAGCGGCCACCAGAGTCCGCACCGCCTTGAGGGTGGCCCGCAGAACCTGCTCAAGCCCCAAGGCTCCATTCAACTCACGCATGGCGAGACAGACCCGCTGGATGGCGCTGCGCTCGTGGGCCATGCCCTGAAACTGTCTGCCTATGGTCACGTCAAGGGCAAGCTTGCGAGCCGCCAGGAGCATGGTCGCTTTTTCCCCGTCTGTCCAGGGTTGCTGACCGGGACGATCCACACAGAGAACCGGGGCGATCTTCTTGTCGTCAAACCCGAGCCACTCCTCGGCGGCATCGGGAAGGCGGACGGCGAGAATCCCCCCCACCTCGATCTGCTTTGCGTAATAGGGAACCCCCAGGGAAGGGGTAGCCGGGGCCAGGCTCACCAACTCCTCCGCCCCCATCAACGCCCCGGTGATGCCGGCTCCGACCTGAAACGGCCCGGGGTCTATATCCTTTCTGGTGCTGGCGATACTGCGCAGCCGATATTCCCGGCCCTCCGGGTCCGGCCACAGCAGGGCCACCGTTGACAGAGCCAGGGTCTGACGGATGAGTTCCAGTTGCAGGTCAAAGGCTGCGGTGATGGTTTCCACGGCGGGTTGACTCCCCGCCTCCGGGTCTTCAATAAGGTCGTAATCCGGCAGGGCACTGAGGATATCGTGCGTGTCGGCAAACAGGCCAAGATCCCGGGCATACTGCCGGCTGGCGGTGTCCCTTTTTGCCCGGATCAGGGCCTTGCGCATCCGTTGGCGGTAGGTCTTGCTGCTCATGAACAGACTGAGTCCCACCCCGGCGGCGGCATAACCGGCCAGATTCCCTGCCAACCCTGCCGTTTCCTGAAAGCCCAACCCCCACAGCCCGGCCTCCATGCCAAGCACGGCAGAAATGGGGAGGAACAAGGCCTGCATGGGGAAACTGATGACCAACCAGCCGATGAATCCAACCGGAAGGAGGATCAGCTGGGGAGCAACCTTCCCGAAATAGCGGAAAACAATCCAGACGCCAACGACCCAGAGCAGAGGGCCGGCCGTGCCGAAAAAGGAAGAATCGGGCGGAGAATCGGCGCCTCCCTGCCGCATTTCCAGCATGGCAAAGATCAGGACCAGCCCGGCAAGGATCAGAGCCGGGACGGCAAAATCAGCGCCCGGCTCATAGAGTCCGACAGCCACCGCCCCGCCCCCCAGCAGCCCGGCCACGAAACCGGCCCGCCGGAACGCGCCGCTGGCGCCCTGGTTCGCTTGGCGTCGGCCTTTTGCCATATTCCCCCCTGGATTTCTCAGCCGCGAATCCCGGATCGTCTTGGTCCGTGGGATTTGCCGGCTCTTTTGAGAAATTGTTTGATCGCCTGAAAATAGAGCGTGCCGGTCCGCGCCGGAATATTGTTATGATCGGCGCCGGGAATCATCTGAAATTCCTTGCTCCGCGCCCCGCAGACACTCTGCAGCTCTTCGGCCAGAAAGATGGGAATGATCTGGTCATGCTGGGCATGGAGAATATAGGTGGGCTTTTGCACCCGGGCGATTTTTTCCAGATTGCCGAAGCCGTCCGCCTCATCAATGCCCAGCGCCTGAACATCCAGGCCGAGGGTGAGCAAGAGCGGCAGGGTCCTGGCAATGCCGCTCTCGACAATGAGCCCGGCAACCGCCTCTTCCGAGGCAGCCAGCTCGATGGCCGAGACGCTGCCCAGCGAACGGCCCATCACCACCAGCGGGCCGGTACGCTCCTGCCCGGCCAGCCAGGCCTGCACCCAGTGCAAAACACGATGCGCGTCCTGGATCATGGCAGTGACGGTGGGGGTGCCGGTACTCACGCCGTAGCCACGATAATCAACGGCCAGAAAATTGATCCCCTGCGCATTGTACCGGGGACCGGCATCGTCATAATCACCGGCCACCTCGCCATTGCCGTGAAAAAAAAGAATATTGACCGCAGCCGGGTCAGCGGTCAGAAAAAACCTGCCCCCGAGCACCACCCCCGGCTCCACCTCTATCCCGTGATCCTGGGCGCCGGCCGGCGGCGCGGTGGTATCTTGCCGGGGACAAAACAGCGCCGCCACCACCTCGGGGTGGTCCATCTTTTCATATGTCCGTGTCTGTTCCATATTCCCCTCTTTGCCTGCACCAGAAACCGTTGCCGGCCTCGTTGATCCCCGCGCCGGACACCTCATCAGACTATACCCATTCAGAATGGCAATATCTACCCAATTTTCTTCGCTTTTTCTTTGCACAGTTTCGGTGTTTCAGGTATGACTGCCCTTAAGTAACGGGCAAAGCTGCGGGATATCACCGAACGGGCCGCACCTTCGCCTCTCAGGAGTTGAATCTTCCCCTGTATTGTACAGGAGTGAACCACAATGGCCATGATCACCATCGACCGGAAAAAATGTAAAAAAGACGGAATCTGCGCGAGGGAATGCCCTTTCAGTCTGATTGCGCTGACCGGCGAGGATGGCTTCCCGGAGATCCGCCCGGCAGCGGCCCGCCTCTGCATCCAATGCGGGCACTGCGTGGCGGTTTGCCCCCATGACGCACTGAGCCTTGCGGCCATGAACCCCGAAGGCTTCCAGGCCATCGGCAACGGCTCCCTGCCTACACTTAAAAAAACCGGCCAGCTTCTCACCTCCCGGCGTTCCATCCGCTCCTATCAACAGCAGAGTGTTCCCCGGGCCCATATCGAACCGCTGCTCGACCTGTGCCGCTGGGCTCCGTCCGCCAAAAACGGACAGCCGGTGCACTGGCTGGTTATGGAAACCCCCGAGGCGGTGCAGCAGCTGGCCGGGCTGGTCGTGGACTGGCTGCGGACCGGCACCTCCTACCCCGGCATCGTTTCCGCCTGGGACCAAGGCCAGGACATGGTCCTGCGCGGCGCTCCCCATCTGCTGGTAGCCCATGCCCACACGGAGAGCCTCAAGCCGGAAATCGACTGCACCATCGCTCTGACCTATTTTGACCTGGCGGCAACCAGCTGCGGCATCGGCACCTGCTGGGCCGGCATCCTGATGAGCGCAGCGGCGGCCGGGCATCAGCCCCTGCTCGACGCCCTGGCCTTGCCCGAAGGGCACCGGCTCTATGGAGCCATGATCTTCGGCTACCCGAGATTTCCTTATTTTAAGATCCCGGCCAGAAAAGACGCCCGGGTCATCTGGCGCGCGTAAACCTCCCGCGAGGCAAGAGGAAACACATGGACAGCACCGTCGCGAAAAAGAAACCCGACCCGGAGCGTGTAGCCCTGCTCCGCTCCCTGCCCCTGGAAATCAAGAGCCGGATCACCGGGGAAGAGGCCCAGGCCTTCATGTACGGGGAGGATCTGCCGGAAAGCATTTTGGAAAAACTGAAGGACTATCTGGAAGAAGACGGCCAACCCTCATAACAGGCGGTCACCCTGGAAGCCGCCTGCTATGCCGGAGGCGATGTAATTATTTTGGCGAAACGATCGCGCCTAGGGAGAGAGCCCTTTCAAACGGGCAGCCCGTTCAAAGCAGAAAATAATCTGAGCCAATTGCCGCTCCACGGCAGGGGTCGGCTCAAAACTGACGCCATAGGTCGCCAGCTTCGTGGTGCCGTTGTCGGCTTTCCGGACAATGGTCGCCCACTCGAGCCTTACCTGAAAGCTCTCCACTGTTCCAGAGGGCACGAATTCGCTGGCAGGCACCGCATGGTTGAGCTGGAGGCAGACCGCCCTAATCTCCCAGGGCACGACAACCGGGGTTGCCTGCGGCAGGCGAATAAGTACGCCCTTGCTGCTGAGGTCTTCGATCCGGCCGGAGAGGATCCATTTGCCCACGGTCTGGAAGATGGCGACACTGTCGCCCGTCGGCACCACCCGGTAGGCATGCCGCCGCTGGATGATCATGATCTCCGCCGGGAGCTCGACCTCCAGATACTCCTCATTAAAGCGCAGGATCAGGCTCTTGCCCACGATATTGCGCCCGAGTACGCAGCGAAACTGAAACTCCACCGGACTGGCGGTGAATTTCGCGGCCTTATCCCGTTTGGCCAGGATCAGGCGCGAGGTCGAGGCCTTGACCACCCAGGCATCGCAGCGATGCCCGTGCTGGACAATGCTCAACGCCTTGCGCCGCTCCAGCATCTGTTCGAAGATCCGGCTGACCGCCCCCGGCTCCCGAACAATCTCAACATCGGAATCTTCCATCCCCTGTAACACTCCCTGCGAATCAGACTCTCTCAAGAAACAAAGCGGCTGCGGGTTCAAGGATACCTTTACTGTGCCCGGCCCGGTCAACGCCACCCCTTTCCGCCGTCCGTAAAAATATTTTTTTTCGCTTGCGTTTCCCTGCCGTTTTCCCCGACAATACAAGTACGCCCCGATGGCCGCTTTTCACCCCCCTGAAGTTCCCCCACACTTCTCAGCGGCGAAGCCTCATCGGGGCTTTCTTGTGCTCTCCGGCCCCCTTGGTCAGCTGTGCTCGCGGGTCTTGCGAAAGACAATCTCCGGAAACAATTCCTGGACCCGGCCCAGCCGCCATTCGCTTTCCGCCAGATAGGCCAGATGCCCCTCGGCGTCCAAGGCGAGATGGGCCTGATTCTTGCTCTTGAACTCATCGAGCTTTTTGCGGTCCTCGCAGTCGATCCAGCGGGCGGTGGCGTAGCTCACCGGCTCACACACCGCATCCACCCCGTATTCCGCCTTGAGCCGAGCCATGGTCACCTCGAACTGCAACACCCCCACCGCGCCCAGAATATAGTCGCTGCCCATGGCCGGCCGGAAGAGCTGGACCGCGCCTTCCTCGGCCAGCTGGAGCAGCCCCTTGTTCAGTTGCTTGATCTTGAGCGGGTTTTTGATCAGCACCCGCCGGAAATGCTCGGGCGCGAAATTGGGGATGCCGGTGAACTTGAGGGGCTCCTTGCCGGAGAAGGTGTCGCCGATCTTGATCGTTCCGTGGTTGTGGATGCCGATGATGTCGCCGGGCCAGGCCTCCTCCACGTTGGTACGGTCCTGAGCCATGAAGATGGTGGCGTTGGCGAGTGCTACCTCCTTGCCCAACCGGTGGTGCATGACCTTCATCCCCCGGGTGAACTTGCCGGAGCAGATGCGAAAAAAAGCGATCCGGTCGCGGTGGGCCGGGTTCATGTTGGCCTGGATCTTGAAGGTGAAGCCGGAAAAGGCCTCCTCCTCCGGGGAAACCATCCGGGTCGTGGTGGCGCGGGGGCCGGGGGCCGGGGCCAGCTCGACAAATGCGTCCAGCAGCTCACGCACCCCGAAATTGTTGACGGCGCTGCCGAAGAACACCGGGCTCTGGCTGGCCTTGAGATACTCTGCATGGTCAAAGGGGCTGGCCGCCCCGGCCAGGAGTTCGAGATCCTCGCGGAGCCGATCCGCCTGGCTGCCCAGGATCTGCTCCAAAAGAGGATCGTCCAGGCTCTTGAGCACTATGCTGTCCTGGGGCCGCCGGTCCTTGCTGGGGGTAAAGAGATTCAGCTCCTGGCGCAGGATATTGTAGACCCCCTTGAAGCGCTTGCCCATGCCGATGGGCCAGGAAAGCGGGGTGCACTCGATCTGCAGCTTTTCCTCGATCTCGCTTAAGATATCCAGGGGCTCGAGGCCCTCGCGGTCCAGCTTGTTGATGAAGGTGATCACCGGGGTGTTGCGCATCCGGCAGATTTCCATGAGCTTCTCGGTCTGGGCCTCGACCCCCTTGGCGCTGTCGATGACCATGAGCGCGCTGTCCACCGCGGTGAGCACCCGGTAGGTGTCCTCGGAAAAATCCTTATGGCCGGGGGTGTCCAGCAGGTTGACTTCAAAGTCGCGGTAATTGAACTGCATCACCGAGGTGGTCACCGAGATGCCGCGTTCCTTCTCGATGGCCATCCAGTCGCTGACCGCGTGGTTGTCGGTCTTGCGCGACTTGACCGCCCCGGCCATCTGGATGGCCCCGCCAAAGAGCAGGAGCTTTTCGGTAAGGGTGGTTTTGCCCGCATCGGGATGGCTGATGATGCCGAAGGTCCGGCGACGCTTGACTTCTTTTTCCAATATACTGCTCATGTGATCCTTTTTCCTCTGTAGCTTTCCGGGCCGGAATCCGCACTCGTTCACCAAAAACAGAAAAACGAGGCTAACCCCCTGGACGGTAAACGGAACAGCGTATATACCGCAAAAAACGCAGTTTGTCAGCAAGTTCCACACAGCCGGCCCAGCGCAAGCAGCTCTTGCTTTGCCCCTCCCCAACACAACCGCACCAGAAGCAAGACAACCCTCCCTCCCTTGCCTCCCATGCCCCTGGGACGAATTTGCTTTATGCATCTCCTGCCGGCGTGTATACTTTTTTTATTTCGTTCCCTTCTTTCCTCTTGGTGATCCCTTGTCTGTAAGCAAAAAAAAGCCCCCCAGAAAACAAGCCCGCGCACAAAACAGCCGCCCGGATAAGCCCTCGACCACGGGTCGCCCTTCTCACGGCAAGAGTAAATCACCGTCAGAAAAGCCCTTGGGCAGAAAGACCCGCCAGCCGGCTGCCGCATCCCCTTCTGGTCGTGGCTTGACCGGTAGCAGAAAGCCGCGCCCGGAACAATCCGAGGAAAAAACCTCCCGGACGCCCGCCTCGGCAACCGGTCGTCCGCCCAGCGGCGAGAGAAAATCATCGCAAGAAAGGCCCTTCGACAAAAAGACCCGCAGGCCTGCGGCAGCTTCCCATGCCGAGCGTGGCTTGACCGGCAGCAGAAAACCGCGCCCGGAACAATTCGAGGAAGACCCCTTCCGTTCGCCTGCCTCGGCAAGCGAACGCTCGCCGGACCGCAAGAAAACATCACCCCCCAAAAAAACCTTCGGCCCAAAAACCCGCAGGACCGGGGCGGCTTCTCCTGCCGAGCATGGCTTTGCCGGCACCAGGACAGCGGAGCCGGAACAATCCGAAGAGGAGCTGTTCTGGGCGCCTGCCTCGGCCTCTGACCGCTCGTTTGCCAGCTTTCTCAAACCGCTCATCCCCTCAACGATTGGCCCGGAAGGCCAGGCCATCCTCTACAGCTCTCCCCTGGCCCACCTCGATTATTCCGTGGAGCTGCAGATAAAAGACCAGGGGTTGATGGCCTTTTGGAAACAGCACCGGCTGCCCGGCTTGCCGGAGCAGGTAATCCGCTCCCCCAAGGCGCGGGGCTACCGCACCACCTCAAAACGCAAGGCCTTCCTCCACGGGTCCACCCTGTATCTGCTCCTGGGAGACAAAGCCGCCCTGCCCAAAAACCGGCAGTATTTTACCGCCTCGCCGCTGGAGCCCAAGGAACACGAGGTCATCTACCGCTTCCTCCAGCAGAAACTGAGCGAGCCGGCTTTTAGGCTGATCGCCGGGCATCTGAACTATCTCATCATCCGCGGCGGCTACACGGAACAGGCGGTGATCTTCAATGTGGACCTGCTGAACGGACCGCTGGTCCGCAAGATGAAACTGCTGAGCGCCCACCTCCAGAAGCTTCCAGTCGCGGTCTCCGCAGCCTTTGTCTACCTTGACCCCAGCCAGTCCGACTATTATCTGGAAACCAAACGCCCGGCGGAGACCTTGCACTTCAAGAAACTCTTCGGCCCGGACCAGTTGGGTGCCGCCTACCACGGCTGCCGCTACCAGTTCCATCCCACCTCGTTCTCCCAGATCAACGAATCCATGGTGGAGACCATGCTGGCGCGGGCGCGGGAGCTGCTGGCCCCCGCCCCTGACCAGTCGCTCCTCGACCTGTACTGCGGCTACGGCCTGTTCAGCCATTTTCTCGCCCCGGATTACCGGCAGGTACTGGCCGTTGACGGTGAAGGCCCTTCCATCCGAGCCGCGGAGGCCAACAGCCGCCTGAACCAGAAGCGGGGCGGTCAGGCCAAATTTCTCGCCCACCGGATCACCGTCGGGTATCTGGAAAAAACCCTGCCGCCGCCCATGCTCAACGAGGTTATCCTCCTTGACCCGCCCCGCCAGGGCACACTGCCAGGGGTGATCGCGGCGCTGGCCCGCCGGAGGCCGCAGAAGGTTATCCATATCTTCTGCGGGGTGGACCAGATCCCGCCGTCTCTCAGGGAATGGCAGGCCAACGGTTACCAGGCGCGGCGCATCGCCCCTCTGGACATGTTTCCTGGCTCGGCCAATCTGGAAATCCTGATTCTCTTGGAACCAAAGACATGACCAAAAAATAGCATTACTAACCCCACGGTAGCTATCCAACCCGGAGCAGAAAAAGAACATAAACCACGAAACGTAACTGTTCAGCAGCGCCGCTTCACTGCTGCCGTAGAT